>NZ_JBEXPJ010000241.1:0-11117 GCF_040611995.1 Lentzea sp. NPDC006480 | reverse complement strand
GCGCAACGGCAGCGCGGTCAGGTTCGCCACGGCGTCCGGCGTGATGTCCTGCCCGGACAGGCCCAGCAACCGGAACACGAACGCGGTCCCGGCGGACTTCGAGCGGTTGCGCGGTACCGGCCAGGTAGACCGCGACGCCGACCGCCTTCAGGCAGGTCCGGCAGGCAACGCAGACGTGGCGGACGCCGACGGGCGCATGCTCGGCCATGGCGATCCCGTTGATCACCGCGAGTAGGTCGAGATGCCGATTCGTGCCCACGCTGGTCACTCCTCGCCATTGTGTTCCGGTACAAACCTTAGCCCTTCGCACCCGCGCGCGTTTGGTCGACCACACGGATCGACGCAGAGGTGGAGCTGGTCGAGTGCGGGGGCTCCGACGGGAAACGCGTCAGTGTCGCAGGTGCGGCGGGCCGACGTATTCGAAGATGCGTGCGGCGAGCTCCTGTGCGCCGGCGTGGGAGTGGTGGCGCTCTGCTTGCTCGCCGAGTGGACGGATGCGATCGCGGACCCGCGCCGAGGTGAGGGTCTCGGCGGAGGTGACCGCGCGGAACCCGACGGCGACGCCGTGGTCGAGATCCCGGTCGAGCAGGTGGTCGATCGACAGCAGGATGAGGCTCAACGCACGGCTGCGGGCCATATCGTCGCCGAAGTCGTCGACGGCCGCGGTGAGCAGCGGAATCGCGGTTCGCGCGTGGCGGGGGTCCACGGTCCGCGCCAGATCGGTGTGGACCGCACCGACCATGGCCGACAGATCTGTCTTGGTGAAGAACCTGGCCCAGCTGGGCACGTCGGTGTGGTCGGCGGCCTCGAACCGCTCCCTGCCGCGGTCGAGCTCGGCGAGCGCCTGACCACCGTCGCCTTTCCTGGCGTGGGTCCACGCCGAGTTCATCGACAGGATGCTCGCCGCGATCTCGTCGCCCGGCCCGGCCGCGGCGAGCCGGCCCAGCTCGAAGTGGTCCAGGGCCTCGTCGTGGTTCTCGTGGTGCAAGCACACGCGTCCGAGCCGGTAGCAGATGTTGGCCACCAGGCTGTTGTGCCGCCCCCATCCGGCGAGCACGAGCGCTCGGGCGAAGTGCACGCGGGCGCTGCCGGTCAGGCCGGCGTCGAAGCACACCCAGCCGGCGAGGTTGTGCAGATCGCCCATCGCCACGTGCAACCGGCGTCGCACGTGCTCGGGCGCCGACGCGTCGAGCATCAGCCGCGCGTCCCCTATCCGGTCGCGGACCGCGTCGAGACACGCGGAGCCGCCCTGGCGGTAGTCGATCAGACGCAGGGCGTGCGTGTCCGCCTCCAACCGTTCGACGTCGGGCAAACCGATCATGCGGGGCGCACGTTCCGCGCGGGGGAAGGACTCCGGGGTGGCCACAGCGTCACTCCTGACAGTGAGACTGGAGAAGTGGTCACCGCCTGGGTCCGGGGCGGTCACACGCCCCCGAGGCCCAGCGACTCAGGCCACCGAACCGGCGAGGGGGACTGCACATTCGTCGACATGAAACGACTGCAGCCGAACATAGCCGAGCTCTTCCCCCGCACGGTGCCACCGAACGGGGCGGCATGCGAACGGGTGAACGGGCCTGGTGGCCGGATCCGCGCACCAGGGCGGTGTGCCGCCCCAGGCGGTCTCCTCCGCGAGCGCGATGAGTGAGCGCCGGGAATTCGTCCTGACATGCGAGTACTGTTCCCGGAAAGTGCCCAGGACCCCGGCATGACGGCATCCGACCAAAAGGCACTCCCATGGCGCATCTCGATCAGCTTCCCGCCATCACGACGGTCGCGGGAATCGCGGAACCTCACCAGAGCACGGTCGCGTCCATCCAGCGCGCCGTCCGGCTGGGCCTGTTCAGCGAGTCCGAAGCCGAACTGATGATCAACCGGATCCGCGCGCTCGCGACCATGGACACGGCGGAAGTCCTCGCGGTCAGTCCCAACAGGACAGATACGTGACTGCCACGGCCGCCGGCGAGACACCGTGCGCCATGCCGGGTATGACCTCGCGGGCCGGCAGCATCGTCAACAACGTCGTCTACCTGGACGGGCGGCATTCCGCCTCCCCTGCCACTCTGGCCGAGACCTTCCAGCTGCTCGAGGGGCAGCCCGGCAGCATGGCCTGGATCGGCCTCTACCGGCCGGAGGAAGGACAGCTGATGGACGCGGCCACCCAGCTCGGGCTGCACGGACTGGCGGTGGAAGACGCCATCACCGCCCACCAGCGCCCGAAACTGGAACGCTACGACGACACGCTGTTCGTGGTGCTGCGGTCGGCCAGTTACCGCGACGACACCGAGCGCGTCGAGTTCGGTGAGCTGCACCTGTTCGTGGGTCCCAGTTTCGTGCTGACCGTGCGGCACGGCGACACACCGGACCTGGCCGGCGTGCGGCGCCGGTTGGAGAACCAGCCCCACCTGCTGCGGCTGGGCCCCGAGGCGGTGCTGTACGCCGTGCTCGACGCGGTGGTCGACGGTTACACGCCCGTCGTGGCCGGGCTGCGCAACGACATCGAAGAGATCGAGACCGAGGTGTTCAGCCGCGACCCGAACGCCTCCCGGCGGATCTACGAGCTGTCCCGTGAGGTGATGGAGTTCCAGCGCGCGACCCACCCGCTGCTCACGATCCTCGACAGCCTCTCGTCCGGGTTCGCCAAGTACGGCATCGACGAGGAACTGCGGCGCCATCTGCGCGACGTGGCCGACCACGCCACCGTCGTGGTCGAGCAGGCCGACAGCTTCCGCGGCATGCTGGCCGCCATCCTCTCGGTCAACACCACCCTGGTCACCCAGGCGCAGAACGAGGAGATGCGTCGTCTGGCCGAGGCCAGCAACGCGCAGAACGAACAGATCAAGAGGATTTCCTCGTGGGCGGCGATCCTGTTCGCTCCCACGCTGATCGGCACGATCTACGGGATGAACTTCCGCCACATGCCCGAGCTGAACTGGCTGTGGGGATACCCGTTCGCGCTGCTGCTCATGGCGCTGGTCTGCGCCGGCCTCTACCTGGTCTTCAGGCGCCGCGGCTGGCTTTGACCGGGCAACCGCCCCACCCGCGAACATCTGAGCTGCGAGAACCCTCTTGGCCGTATCGCTTCCGAGGCGTTCGGCGTAGGTTCGCGGTGTGTGGCCGGGAAACCTCCCGGCTTCATCGGGTGTTGTCTCGTTGGCCCGGACCCCGCTGACGTGCGCGCAAACGTCGACGGGACGTGAACGCCATGTCGCACACCTTCGGTACCGCGGGTCAGGGCGACCCGCCCCGGGGCGATTTTCAGTTGCCGTTCGCTGATCTGCCACGCATGGAGCTGGAGAAGCTGCTCGGCGAGGTGTCGTCGCGGGCGCAGGACGTGCTCGTGACCCAGGGCCGGCTGCGTCACCTGCTGCACGCCCACGCGGTCGTCGCCAGCGAGCTGAGCCTGCAAGCGGTCCTGCAGCACATCGTGACCGCCGCACGGGAGCTGGTCGAAGCCCGGTACGCCGCCCTGGGCGTGATCGGCGAGCACGGCGTGCTCGACGAGTTCGTCCACGTCGGCATGGACCCCGACGCGGTCGAACAGATCGGAGAACTCCCGCACGGCCACGGAATCCTCGGCCTGCTGGTCACTCACCCGGTCCCGGTGCGACTGGCCGACCTGACGACGCATCCGGCCGCCGCCGGATTCCCGCCGCATCATCCGGACATGGACAGCTTCCTCGGCGTGCCGATCCGGATCCGTGACCGCGTCTTCGGCAACCTCTACCTCGCCGGCAGTGCGAACGGGCAGTTCAGCACCGAGGACGAACAGCTCGCGGTCGCACTGGCCGCGACCGCCGGCGTCGCGATCGACAACGCCCGGCTCTACCAGGAGTCCGAACAACGCCACCGATGGCTGACCGCCTCCGCCGAGGTGACCCGGCGACTGTTCGCCAACCAGGACGAGCATCCATTGGACGTCGTCCTGAAGGCGGCACAACAGGCCGCGGACGCCGACTTCGCGGTCCTGGCACTGGTCACCGCACCAGGACAGCTGCAGATCCAGGCGACCAGCGGCGTTCTCACCGACCAGATGCTCGCGGACATGGACACCACCGCGGCCGGCCAGGTCGTCCGCTCCGGCGCGCCCGTGCTGGTCGCGGCCCCCGCAGACGCCGAGGCCGCAGACGCGCCGACCCGGATCGGGTCGGTCATCGTGGTGCCGTTGCTGGCGGGCGAGGAGACCACGGGGACTCTCAGCGTGGGCAGGCTGACCGGACGACGGTCGTTCACCGACGCGGACCTGAACCACCTCGCCGGTTTCGGCGGCCACGCGGGAGTGGCGATGGAACTCGACCGCGTCCACGCCGACCAGCAGGTCCAGCGCATCAGCGACGACCACGACCGGATCGGCCTCGCCCTCAACAACCACGTGATCCAGCGGCTCTTCGCGGTCAGCCTCGGGCTGCAGGGGCTTCTCGCAACGAACAAGGCACCCGCGTTCCAGAGCCGCGTCAACGGATACATCGACATTCTCGACAACACGATCAGCCACATCCGCGACGACGTCTACAACGTCGACGTCACTCCCGGTCATCACACCCGGAGCCTGCAGAACCAGGTCCTCACCGCGGTCGACGACCACACGACCGCGGCCGGCTTCCCGGCGACGGTCACCTTCAAAGGGCAACTCGGGCGCGCTGTCCCCAGCGCTCTCGCCGATGACGTGGTCGTCGCGGTCCGGAACGCGCTCACGGCGACCGCGAGCCACACCGGCGCCACTCGTGCCGAGCTCCGCGTCGACATCGACGATGATCTGATCATCGTCGAATGCACGGGCGGCGGCACACCCAGTAGCTGGACCTCCCGCATTCCTCGCGACAGCCTGCTCGTACCGGGAAAGGACGGCTGACCGCTCTGGACTCTCCAATGTGGACACCGGCCGGCTGCTGAACACCCGATCGGCTGTGTCCGGACTGGGAGAGCAGACCGGACACAGTCACCTGACGTCTATCGCGAGGCGGGAACCGGTTCGCCGTTCGTCTGAGCCTCCGGTGCCGGTGGCGCTCCTGCCTGCCGCGCCGGGACGATGACAGGCAGGACATCGGCCAGCGGACCGGCCGCGGCCGTCTCACGCGCCAGGAACGACCCGAGCTCGCCGATGGTGCTCATCAGCGGCGCGGGGAACACGACCGTGGTGTTCTTGTCCACGCCGAGCTCGACCAGCGTCTGCAGGTTGCGCAGCTGCAACGCCAGCGGGTGAGCCATCATCGTGTCGGAGGCGTCGCCCAGCGCCGCGGCGGCCAGCGACTCGCCCTCGGCGTTGATGATCTTCGCTCGCTTCTCCCGCTCGGCCTCGGCCTGCCTGGCCATCGCGCGCTTCATGCTGTCGGGCAGCTGGATGTCCTTCAGCTCCACCAAAGTCACCTCCACACCCCACTCGACCGTGGTGATGTCGAGGATCTTGCGGATGTCGACGTTGATCTGGTCGGTCTCCGACAAGGTCTGATCAAGGGTGTGCTGACCGACCACCTTCCGCAGGGTCGTCTGCGCGATCTGGTCGATCGCGGAGTAGACGTTCTCGATCGCGACCACCGACTTCACCGCGTCCACCACCCTGAAGTACGCCACCGCCGACACGTCGACGCTCACGTTGTCCCTGGTGATGATCCCCTGCGACTGGATCGGCAGCGTGACGATCCGCAACGACACCCGGCGCAGGACGTCCACGACCGGGATGATCAGGCGCAAACCCGGCATGCGCACCTCGCGCACCCGGCCCAGGCGGAACAACACACCCTGCTCGTACTGCTTGACCACCTTCACCGACATGCCCAGCAACAGCAGGACCACGACTGCGATGCCTGCGATGACCAACCCGCTCATGATGAAGCTCCGTCCGAATTCTGACGAGATCGGCTACCAACACGTCGACCTCGCCTTCCACGATGCGCCCGCGGCGACACCGGCACGGCTGCCAAAGGTCCCGCCTGAGAACGCCGATCGACCCACCCGTCACCCTGACGTCGGACCCGCTGTCTCCTCGGTCAGTTCCCCGTGTGCACGGCGCGCTCGCCGACGAACTCGACGTCGGTCACGCCTGCCACGGCGCGCGCAAGCACTTCCGCCACGTGCTGCTCGGTCTCGTCGCCCATCTTGTCCACGATGGACACTTTCCCGTCGCTGACGTCGACCGCCCACCGGAGGGCACCGCCCACCATGTCCAGGCGATGACGGATCTCCGCCTCGATGATCCAGTCCGCGCGGCTGATCGAGCGGAGCATGTCGCGGCGGGTGACGATGCCGGCGAGATTCCGCTCGCGCACCACCAGCACGCTGCGCACACCGTGTTCGAGCATCAGGTCCGCGACCTCGGCCAAGTCCGTGTTCGGTGTGACGATCACCGGCTGCTTCAGCATGACCTGTGCCACCGTCTCGGCAGGTGCCTGCCTGGCCGCGGCCGGTTCGCCGTGCACGAGCCACCTCGGGTCCTGCGGCAGCCGGTCGTGCAGCAGTTCGGCCTCGCCGACGATTCCGACCAGTTCGCCCGAGTCGTCCACCACCGGTAGCGCGGTGAAACCGCGTTCGGCGAGCAGCCCCGCGGCCTCCCGCGCCGGCGTGTCCGGGTTCACGGCTACGACGTTCGTGGTCATCACATCTCGAGTTCTCATCAAGTTCCTCAGCTCGTCGTCGCGCATGACCCCGTGCCCGGCGGACTGGTCGTGATGTCGCGAGCACGCGTGGCCGAACTCCTCTTCGGGTTCAACGCTAGGAATGACGACGGCCTGTGGACGCTGCCGTTGGTCCCGTGCCGACCGGGCCCTTCGCGCGGACGATCGCGAGCGCCCGCTCACCCGCTGCGGTCGAAGCGAGCAGGGTCGAGGAGACCGTGTCGCACTGCCAGCGATGCCGCCTCGAGCCGTGAGTGGACACCCAGCTTGGTCAGCAACGACTGGACGTGGGTGCGGACAGTGGTCGCGGAAACACCTAATCGGCGCGACATCGCGGCCGTCCCGAGCCCCTCGACCAGCATCTCCAGGCACTCCCGCTCACGCTTGGTCAGGTAGGTGGCGAGCCGGAACGCGTCGGCCGCCGCGGGAGAACGCTTCGGGCCACGCCCGGAGGGAAGGTCCACGACGACCTCGCCGCGCGCGACCCGGTCGATCGCGGCCGCCAGCGCCGCCACACCACGGGACTTGTGCACATAGCCCGCCGCACCGCAGTCCAGCGCCCGCACCACGGCGTCTTCGTCGCTGTCGGCGGTCAGCACCACGACCTTCACACCCGCGGCGACCACGTCCGCGATGTGGTCCACAGCGTCGCCGTCGGTGAAGTACCGGTCGACGACGCACACGTCGGGCCGCACTGCCCGCACGCGCTGCAGCAACCCGGCGACCGTTCCCGCGACCGCGGACACCTCGAATCCGCGCTGCGTCAGCACTGTCCGCAGTGCGTCCACGAACACGGCATGGTCATCCGCGAGCACCAGGTTGATCACGTGTCCCCCTGTAGAACGATCCGGACGCAGGTTCCCCGCGGCAGCCGCGGGCGCACGTCGAAACTGCCGCCACATGCCGCGACCAGCCCGGTGACGATCTTCAGTCCCCGCGACGCCCACCCCGCCGAGCCGTTCGGGAACCCGGGCCCGTCGTCGGCCACCTCGACGACCACCTGACCGTTCCCCGACAACGCCGCGTCGACCTCCACCCGCCCGGCCGGCCCAGCCGCTCGCACCGCGTTGTCGACGACGTTCTTCAGAATCCGCCAGAGCACGGACTCGGTGATCCGCAACGACACGTCGTCGCCGGGTCGCAGCACCACACAGGTCTCGGCGACCTCGTCGATGAGCACCACGATCCGTTCCGCCATCGAACGCACCGACACGACTCCCGGTGTCGACGAACGCTCGACGGCCTGCCGCACGTGGTCGCGAAGCCGGAGCATTTCCTGATCAATGAGCTCCACCTTCCGAAGGGTCCGCTCAGGCAGTTCCGAGTCATCGCGCAACACTTCGACGAGGCAGGAGAGCGTCGCGAGGTCGTGACCGAGATCGTGCAGCAAATCCCACAGGGTGCTGGGCATTTGTACCCCCTTTCGTCCCAAATTCCCGTCGCGGGGTCGCGGATTTAGTTGACTCGGTGATCAGCCTCATCGGGAGGGTCGCACGAAAACCAGAGGCAAACGGCCTGAACACTGACTCACGCACAATCCCGGCCTGCGATTTACGTATGCCTGCTCGTCCACTCACGGGAGTTGTCGCCGACATATTGGAGCTACCTTGGATCCAGCCGCGTGGAATGTGAGTGTCCCTCGATGAAACTGCTGCTCGTCGTTGCTCTCGTCGTCTCCGCGCTCGTCGTCGTGCCCGCGGCGGCGCAGCCCGCCGGGCCCGTCGTCTCGATCACCATCGACGACGGCACCGCAGATCAGATGGCAGGAGCGAGCATCCTGGCCAAGTACGGCATGCACGCCACCTTCTACATCATCTCCGGTGCGATCGACACACCGGGATATCTCACCCGAGCACAGGTCGAGTCGCTCAAGGCGGCCGGGCACGAGATCGGCGGACACACCGTGTCACATCCCGATCTCACCGCGATTCCGCTCGACGAAGCGCGTCGCCAGATTTGTGCCGACAGAGTCACCCTCAGCTACTGGGGTTATCAGGTGACTTCCTTCGCCTATCCGTTCACGGCATTGAACCCCGATGTCCAGCGCATCGCACGTGATTGCGGGTACAACAGTGCCAGGACGCTGGGCGACATCCGCTCCCCGCACGACTGCCCGGACTGCGTTCTCGCCGAGACGATTCCGCCAGCCGATCCCTTCAACGTCAGGGCACCGGACCGGATCAACACCAGCTGGACGTTGGACGACCTCAAGTCGGTGGTGACCAACGCACCCGGCGGCTGGATCCCGTTCGTCCTGCACCAGATCTGCGACGGCTGCGCGGAGCTCTCACTCAGTCCGGCGATCCTCGACCAGTTCCTCGCCTGGCTGCGCGACCGGGGCACGCAGGTGCGCACGGTGCAGGAAGTGGTGGGTGGCGCGGCCAAGCCCGTCGTCGCCGCCGCACCGGGCTATCGGGACGACCTGGCCAACCCCGGTCTCGAGAACGGCCCGGACAACGCCGACGGTCTCCCCCTGTGCTGGTCGAACACGGGCTGGGGCAAGAACAAGGTCACCAGGACCCGCACGAACGACGCGCACTCCGGCCGGTGGGCGCAACGGCTCGACGTCATCTCCTACCGCGACGGCGACACGAAGATCCTGCCCAGCCAGGACCTCGGCACGTGCGCACCGAGCGCCACACCCGGCCGCGCCTACCGGGTCAGCGCGTGGTTCAAGTCCACCGGCTTCACCCAGTTCGCGCTGTACCGCAGGCTGCCGATGGGAGGCTGGGCCTACTGGACGGCCGGTCCGACGATCAGCCCGTCCGAGACCTGGCAGAAGGCGAGCTGGATGACACCGCCGTTGCCGCGGGGTTCGACCGGCATGAGTTTCGGCCTCGCCCTGATCTCCGTCGGCTCGCTCACCACCGACGACTACGGCTGGACGCTCGCCGGTCCCGGGCCTCGGGCCAAGGCGTCATGAGAGCGCTGCTCGCCGTCCTTCTGATCGCCGCGTGCGCACCGGAACCGGAACCGCCGGACGCGAACTACCCGTGGCACACCGGAATCGTCGCCACGACGTTCTGGGTCGGCGAGGTGTTCGACGCCGGCGCGAACGACGGCAGCCAGGTCCTGTCGACCTACGACGCGCGGTGGCAGGAGAACTACGGGGGCTGCGACGGCATCCTCTCCGGCGGGAGGTGTGGGACCGAACGCCGCACCGCGGCCAACGACTTCTTCCCCACCGCGATGACGCCGAAGCACAACCCGTTCTACCTCGACCTGCCCTTCGACGACCTCAACGACCCGCTGGCCTTCGCCAGGAGAGCCGAGGTCGTGCCGTGGGCGGAGCAACCCGGATTCCAGGGCAGGGCAACGGATCGGGGCTTCAGCTACCTCAAGAACCGCTGGGTGCAGCTGCGCAAGGGCGGCAGGACCTGCTACGGCCAGATCCAGGACGCCGGCCCCGCCCAGTACGACGACGCCGAGTACGTCTTCGGCACCGACGACAGGCGGCCCGCCAGCCGGGAGTTCAACGGCGCGGGGATGGACGTGTCCCCGGCGTTGAACGGCTGTCTGGGCTTCACGGACCTCGACGGCGAGGCCGACGAGGTCGACTGGCGGTTCACCGACGACCAGGACGTGCCCGCCGGCCCCTGGAAGCGGATCGTCACTACCCTGGGAGTGGTGCGCTGACGTCCTCGATCACCGACGCGATGATGTCGTCCAGCGAGCGCCGGGGGTAGAACCCGATCTGCTGATGGGCACGTGTGCAGTCGGGCACGCGCCGCAGCATGTCCTCGTACCCCTCGCCGTACGCCTCCCCGTAGGGCACGTACGTGATCTCACTGCGGGAACCGGTGGCGGCGATGATCCGCTTCGCCAGCTCGGTGATCGTCACCTGTTCGGAGCTGCCGAGGTTGAACACCTGCGCGGTGGCGGTGTCGTCCTCCAGCAACGTGATCAGCGCGGGCACCACGTCCGCGACGTGGCAGAAGCAGCGGATCTGCTGGCCGGACCCGTGCACGGTCAGCGGTTCACCGGCGAGCGCCTGGCCCACGAACCGGGGCACGACCATGCCGTAACGCCCGCTCTGCCGTGGCCCTACGGTGTTGAACAGCCGGACGATCACCGCCCGCAGCCCCAGCTCCTTCGCGTAGATGTGCGTCAGCGTCTCGTCGACGGCCTTCGCCTCGGCGTAGGACCAGCGGCTGACCAACGGGGATCCGATGATCCGGTCGTCGTCCTCGGTCAGTCCGATCTTGGTGTTCTTGCCGTACACCTCGCTGGTCGACGCGAGCAACAGCCGCGTGCCGTAGCGGTAGGCCGCGTCGACCACGTTCTCCGTGCCGCGGATGTTGGTCCGCAGGCTCAGCAACGTCTTGTCCAGGATCGTGAACAGGCCGACCGCGGCGGCCAGGTGGTAGACCGCGTCCACCCCGGACACGTATCGGTCCACAGTGGACGAGTTGCACACGGTGCCGCGGACGATCTCCAGGCCCGGATGACCGGCGACCGCGGCGAGGTTCTCGGCACGGCCGGTCGTCATGAGGTCCAGGACGGTGACCT
>NZ_JBEXPJ010000240.1:0-11138 GCF_040611995.1 Lentzea sp. NPDC006480 | reverse complement strand
GATGCTGGCTAGCCAGCATCGGCAAGGCAACGTTTGATGGGGTCGGGCCGCTGTTGGTCGGTGGGGCTGAAGTCGGGCCGAGTTTGCTGCGGGCGTTGTCCGTTGTACAGGCGGTGTCTGCGGCAACTTCATCGATTGGTGTCAGCTCGGCGGCGCGTACGAAGGACGCTTTTGCCGGCGGAGATGTCAAGCTGTGAACTGACGAAGCGAAGCAGTCCTGCGTGCCGTCGATGGTGGCAACGCGGCGCGTTTCAGTGGCCTGCTGCCGCCGACGACGGAGGGACGATTGGCAGCATCGCAGAGACTCTCACCATGAACTGTAGGCGGCTTCTTTGCGACAACCTATTCTACTGGCAGGAATGCGCCACCGCCTATTGAATCGTGTCGACTGGCAGAGTTAAACGGTGGACGTGGTGCCATACGATCAGGTCGTGAGCGGAGCATGTAAATTCGCTACTTGACCTCCTGGAAGGTTCACGGTCAAGCATAGTTGAGTGGATCGTTTGTTGGCGATCAGGTCCTTTTGTCTAATAAAGTGCGTTCCCGGCCGAGTCGAGCATTCGGTCGGGAACCAGGGTCTAATTAGCCGGCGCGCCCGCCTTTGCCCCCGCTTTTATCACCAGCGCTTGTGCCGCCGGAGATGTCCTCCAAACTCGCGTCGTCAACCTCAACTTCAAGGGTCTTGTCCTTAGGCTTCGAGTTGTCGCTCATTTTGCATTCTCTCCTGACTTGAGTGAAGATGAGATTCAGTCTTTGTGTTCTGCGAGCGATTGCACCGGCTGGTGTGACTAGTATTAATTCTCCTAAAGTGACATTCAACCTATTGCATCGATTTGGGTCATCGGCGCTGACGTCCGACATGGTCTGATGGCATACTTGTTCGTTAAATCTAAGCGACCGCGGACGTCCAGGTTGGCGGAGTCGCAACAACGAGCAGGTCTTTGCGTGTCATCCCGGTTCATCCGCACTGAGCTGGCGCGGTTATCCGAGTGATAACCACTCCAGGCGCATACGCGATCCGGTGACAGGCCCAGAGCGGCCCAAGCGCCTCGCGGCCACGTCAAGTCCGCGGACGCGGGCTGTGATACCGGTGAGCTGACGGTCCCGCACCTGACGGATCGACGGTTGATCCGGCGCTCGCGGCAGGGTGGGAACGCTGAGGGTGCTTGTGGGTAAGAGTGGTGTTCGTGGTGGCCGGCTCCGCCACTTCACGTCTGGAGGAACGATGGCAGCAGGGCAGCGAGGTGTTCTTTGGCAGATCGTCGCGCTGGTGTCGATGGCAGGGCTGAACGTCCCGCCGACTTCGATCGCGCAGTGTCCGCAGCATCATCTGATTCGGGCTGTTTGAGCGGTATGTTGATGGTTCGTACGGTGGCTGCTGTTACGATGACAGCATCGGTGGCCTGGCTCTCCCGCCGTGTGCTGCTCTTGCGTCGAACGTGCAGTCACCGCTGTAGTCGTGGAAGATGATGAATTGGATAGGCTCGCGGGCGCGACTCTGGTCGGCCAGCGCAACCTTCGTTCCTATTAGTTCTAAGCACGGCCATCAGAAAGAGATGGCGCACCTTGGCGGAATTGCCCTGGGTGAAGCTGTGTATCAGGCTTTCCGCAGCAGGTGCACCATCTCTTCGTGCTATGAAATTAACAGGTCACTTCTTTGGGCTGTGGGGCGGGTTGTGAGCCCCACCCCCACCACCGCCACTGACGTCAAGCTCCTCTTCCCTGAGTTCTACGGCTTCGGTGTTGTCCGCCGTCTTCTTCTCGCTGTTGCCCATGGCTAATCTCCTTCGAACTATGTGAAAAATCGTTTCTGGTTGACCGGTTTGCGCGGTCGCGGTTTCATTCAACTGCTTGCGTGGTGCAGTCGCAAGGAGTTTGGATGGATTGCGCAGATCTGTGGAATTCAAGCGTCGGGTGACCCTCTCTGGTGACCGACTTTGCATCAAATGATGCAAGTTTGCGAACCGGCGTGGCTCGAACGAACAGATCTCATAGGTGTGTGCGCCTTCGGGTGTCAGTGTCATAGGCACGCGGCTTGCCGATGCTCTGATGGCAGGCGTGGACCTTCGCGATGCCTTCTTTCGGCGGGTCGATCTCCGACCGGAAAGGCGCGTGTCTGGAAGGCGGAAAACGCGACGGCGCACAGATCCACGTTGACAGTTGCGTAACTGCCTTCGTCGACGCGAAGACGCCGCCGGTGGGCCTCGGCGGTAAGCATGGATAGTGTGTGGACCGCTATGTTGATGCCGCCACGCCAGCGCGCCTACATTTCGGCCTGCCCGTTCTGTTCGACGCAAATCTGGGTAGGATGATGGCGGGCAGCGTCAAAGCTTGCGCTTGGTACATTTGCACAGATCGATGTAACTCGGCCAGTTTGTTTGCTGTGATCGGCGGAACCGGACTGTACTCGTTGTTCTGGGCAAGTTGACGCCGATATTCTTCGTTGGCCGGATCAACATCCAGCTTTGAACGGATGATCCCATGGTTCACTACCTGATTACGGAGGAGAACTCTGATGGATGACATCGAGAATGTGCAGAACGGGATCGATGAGGACGACCTGGAGGATTTTTCCGGAGGCGTTGGTTGCATCACTCCGCCTGATATGAGGCCGCTGCCTCACTCGTAATGAGTGATACGCAAGGATTTGCGCTGGAAGGGGTGCGGGATGGACCCGCAGGCCAGAGTGACGTTCGTCGCCGCGTACTCACGAGTTCTCAGTCATGCGTGGTCGAGTGACGAGTTCACCGAGCGACTCCTCGATCAGCCCAAGCAGGTGTTGAACGAGAACGGACTGGAGACTCCAGCAGACGCGGCGGTCGAGATCGTGCGAGCCCGGGACTCAGATCCTGACCTCGCGACGCAGATCGCATTGTGGGAGAGCGGATTCGCCACCGGCCGGTTCGTGCTCTACGTGCCAGACATGCCGCAGATCAACACGCAGGATCTGTGGGACTCCGACCTGGATTCCATGGCAGGCGGCGCCGGCGCCTGTTGTTGCTGTTCTCCGTGCAGCAGCTGCTCCTGACGGTTGAGCGAGTAGCCGACGGCTGCTCGCTCAACGCGTACTTGACGCTCTGATGGGGAGGGACATGTGTACTCGGACGGTCCGCGTTTGCCGCGTTTGAAGGCGCATCTTGCGGTGCGCCTAGTAGCGCCGGACAAGGTGTTCTTGCTGTCGGAGACCTCCCAGCACATGGTGCGCGACGAGGCGGCGGTAGCCGTGGTGCCGTTGTTGGACGGAACTCGGACCGTCCCGGAGATCGCTGCCGCTGTCGCGTCCCAGGTGAGTTTGGCCCGCTGCTTGCACGCGCTGGCGAAGCTCCACCACGCGGGTCATCTCGCTGACGGCTCACCCGTCGTGAGCTCGCGCTGGGATGCCCTGTGGGAGATGGCCGGTACAGACCCGGCAGTGGTGGAGTCGGCGATCCGGCACAAGGGCGTCGAGTTCGTGGCGCTGGGAAAGGTGCCTGTCGTCGAGATGCAACGAGTTCTGGGGGCCACAGGTATCAAAGTAGTGTCGCAAGGCGGTGCCTTTACCATCGTCGCCGCCGACGACTACCTCGATCCTAGGCTCAGCCAGTTCGCTGACAGGCCATGGCTACTGGTCAAGCCGGTGGGCGCTGAGGTCTGGATCGGACCGTATTTCCGGCCCGACAAGCCCGGCTGCTGGCAGTGCATGTGCGAACGGCTCACGGCAAACCGTCCCGTCACAAGGTTCTTGCGTAGGTACGACGACCGTCCGTTGACGACTTCAGTGGTCTCATTGCCGCATATCACCGGCATAGTGTCCAACCTCGTCGCTGGCGTAGCCATGAGCGTGCTGAGCACCGGGGCGAGCACGCCGCTTGACGGTGCCGTCGTCTCGTATGACACCACAAAGCTCACCACCGAGCGTCACGAGCTGATCCCGGTGCCGCACTGTTCACACTGCGGCGACCCGGACCTGTTGCGGGCGCCACCTCAGGTGAAGCTCACCTCGCGCCCCGCGAGCCGGCACGACGGCGGGTTTCGAACCGAGCCGGCCGAAGCGACACTGCGCAGACTGGATAAGCACGTTGACCGCCTGTTCGGCGCTGTGACAGCGGTACGCCCACTGTCTGATGTGGACCTGACCCCGAGCTACATCGCCGGACACAACTTCGCTATCGACCCTGATGACGTTAACGCGCTACGACGGACGTTGCGTGGGCAGAGCGGCGGCAAGGGGCGCACCGACGTCCAGGCGAGGGTGAGCGCGACGTGCGAGGCGATCGAGCGCTACTGCGGCGTGTGGACGCCCGGACGGCAGGTCGTCCGCGGCACTTACGCTGAACTCGGCCCAGAGAAGGCTGTGGCTGCCGAGGATCTGCTGCTGTTCTCGACTGAGCAGTACGCGAACCGGCATGCCGCCGCGACCGGACGATTGCAGCATGTGCCAGAGCCCCTCGACCACGCCCGGCCCATCGACTGGACATCAGCTTGGTCGCTCACCCACGATCAGGAGCGACTGCTGCCCGCTGCGTACACCTGGTTCGGTCACCCCGACACGCGCGAGCACCCGTTCTGCGCTGCGGACTCCAACGGCAACGCCGCGGGCAACACCATCGAAGAAGCGATACTGCAAGGCTTCTTGGAGGTGGTGGAACGCGACAGCGTCGCCTTGTGGTGGTACAACCGCGTGCGCCGTCCCGGCGTCGAACTCGCGAGCCTGAACCACCCGTACGTCGCGGAGCTCCTCGAGCACTACGAACGACTGGGGCGCGAGCTCTGGATGCTCGACATCAGTGCAGATCTCGGCATCCCGTCGTTTGCGGCGGTATCACGCCGAGTCGATCATCCTGTCGAAGATGTGCTCGTCGCCTTCGGCGCCCACCTCGACGCCGGAACTGCCGCGTTACGGGCCTTGACCGAGCTGAACCAGTTCCTGCCCGCGGTGGTCGGCAGAAGCTCCGATGGCAGCACCATCTACCGCGAAGAGGATGCCTCCACATTGGACTGGTGGCGCACAGTCCGCGTGTGCCAGCAACCCTGGCTGATCCCTGACCTCGCAGCCACGCCCACCCGTATCAACACAAGGGTGCAGTCGAGTCAACGAAATCTCCGCGACGACGTGTTCCGGTGCGTCGAGCTCGCCGCGTCAGCAGGCCTGGAAGTGATCGTGTGTGACCAGACGCGTGCGGATATCGAGTTGAACGTCGTGAAGGTGGTTGTGCCGGGGATGCGGCACTTCTGGCGCCGCCTTGCTCCAGGTCGCCTCTACGACGTTCCCGTCACCCTCGGCTGGATCGAAGAACCGATCGCCGAAAAGGATCTCAACCCGTTGAGCGTGTTCTTCTGACGAAGATCGCTCACCTCACCAGGAAGGAGTAGCCGTGCAGTTCCGGAAGAACGCGCTCAAGAAACTCAACTCTCTCGACGAGCTGGACGCACCCGCGCAACTCGCGCGGCCGCACCATTGGATCGTGCTCGTCGTGGTCGGGCTGGTGGTGCTCGGTGGTGCGGTGTGGGCGACGCTGGGAGCGTTGCCCCGCAGCGTGTCCGCGGCTGGGATCCTCACACACCAAGAGGGCAGCTTCACGCTGCAGAGCCCGGTGGCGGGTCAGGTCACCGGAGTGTTCGTCAACCAGGGCAACACCTTCCCGCAGGACACCGCCCTACTCACCGTCCAGGTAGGCAACCGCACCGAGGTCATCAAGCCCGTTACCGGTGGACGCGTCACGGCGATGCTGGCCAAGGTCGGTCAGGTGATCACCACGGGCACCGAGCTGGCGGTGATCGAGCGGATCGACGAGCAGACCGAAGGCCTGGTCGCCGTGCTGTACGTGCCGGCAGGTGAGGCGGGCCTGATCCGCAAGGACAGCGCAGTCGACCTGGCAGTCCAATCCGCCCCGTCCCAGGAGTACGGCGTGTTGCGCGGCAAGGTGCTCAACATCAGCCAGTTCGCGGAAAGCCGCCAGCAGATCACCGACTTCCTCGGCGACGCCCAGCTCGGCGAGCGGTTCACCGCGCAGGGCCAGCCGCTCAAGGTCGTGGTCAAATTGTTGACGGCCGGCACCCCCAGTGGCTACGAATGGTCGACGAAGGCCGGACCGCCGTACAACGTCGACTCACGGACGCTGGTCACCGGATCTGTCCATTTGGCGCCCATCAAGCCTGTCGACTGGGTGGTGCAGTAGATGACCGCCACCTTGTCTCGTCCTCAGGCACCGGAACCTGGACCTACGAAGCCGGAGCCTCAGCGCAAGTACCGTCCACGCAGGACCCCGACCGTTTTGCAGATGGAGGACGTCGAATGCGGCGCCGCCAGCCTCGCGATGGTGTTGGCGCACTTCAAAAGACACGTGCCGTTGGAAGAGTTGCGCGTGACGTGCGGGGTGTCCAGGGATGGGTCCAAGGCGTCGAACATCCTTCGCGCGGCACGTACCTATGGCCTGACGGCCAAAGGAATGCAGATGGAGCCCGGTGCGCTCGCGACCGTAAAGCCTCCAGGCATTCTGTTCTGGGAGTTCAGGCATTTCGTCGTCCTCGAGGGTGTCGGCACCCGCTGGGGCAAGCCGGTGGTGTTCATCAACGACCCCGCTGAGGGTCGCAGGGCCGTCCCGGCCGAGGAGTTCGACGAGAGCTTCACCGGTGTCGTCCTGACGATGGAGCGCGGCCCGGATTTCCAGCCTGGGGGCCGCGCGCCGGGGTTGCTGGCAGGCTTGCCCTCCCGGTTGCGCGGCATCAGAGGCTTGCTGGCGATGAGCGTGATCGCCAGCTTGCTGCTGATGGTCGTTGGTGTCGCGATGCCGGCGTTCACCCACGCGTTCGTCGACACCATCCTGCTCGGTGGCGACAAATCGATCCTGGCACCGTTCTTCGGGCTGATGGCAACGACCGTTGCGTTGGTGTTCGTGATCACCGCGATGCGTCAGAACTTCCTGAACCGGGCGCGCCTGGCGAGCGCCACACTGAGCAGTGCGCGGTTCATCCGGCACCTTCTGCGGCTGCCCATCGGGTTCTTCACCCAGCGAAGCCCGGCTGATGTCACCAACAGGATGAACTCCAACGACGATGTCGCCACGACCTTGTCGCGGGACCTGTCCGGTGTGGCCGTCGACGCGGTCGTCGTACTGCTCTATGCGTTCCTGATGTGGACCTACAACCCGGCGCTGACGCTCATCGGCGTGACGATCGCACTGCTGAACGTGGTTGCGCTGCGGTTGGTGGTCCGAGTGCGCGAGAACGGCGTGCGCAAGCTTGCCCGAGACAACGCCTCTCTGCTTTCCGCTTCCTACAACGGTTTGCAGCTCATCGAGACGATCAAGGCGACCGGCGGCGAGAACGAGTACTTCCGCAAATGGGCCGGCCACCAGGCGAAGGTGCTGACTGGCGAGCAGCGGATCGGTACACCATCGGCGATGCTCGCGGTCGTGGCTCCGATGCTAGCGGCGCTGAACTCGGCGTGCATCCTGCTGGTAGGTGGCCTGCAAGCGGTCGACGGCTACCTGTCGATCGGCCTGCTGGTCGCGTTTCAAACGCTCATGACCGCATTCACCACCCCGATCACCCAGCTGACCAACGTCGCCGGGCGGATTCAGGACTTCAGTGTCGAGGTGACTCGATTGCGCGACGTGGAGAACTACCGGGCCGAGGACCTCGACCGGGTAGCGGAGCCAGAAACCGCGAAGCGGCTCACCGGCAGGGTGGCGTTCGAGAACATCACCTTCGGCTACAGCCCACTGGCTCCTCCGCTGTTGGAGAACTTCTCGTTCTCCGTCGGACCTGGCGAACAGGTGGCACTGGTTGGCGGATCCGGCAGCGGCAAGTCGACGGCGACTCGACTGATCTCCGGTCTGTACCGGCCGTGGTCGGGCCAGGTGCTGATTGACGGCGTGCCTCGCGACGACCACCCACGCAGTGTGCTTGCGGCCTCAGTGGCATTCGTCGATCAGGACATCTTCCTGTTCGAAGGCAGCGTGCGCGACAACGTGACGCTGTGGGACTCGTCCATCCCGGACGAAGATGTGATCACCGCGCTCAAGGACGCCGCGATCTACGACGTCGTGTCGGCACGGCAGGGAGGCTTGTCCGCGTTCGTCAGTGAAAGCGGCCGTAACTTCTCCGGCGGGCAACGGCAACGACTGGAGATCGCTCGTGCCCTTGTGCGCAACCCGAGTGTGCTTGTGCTTGACGAAGCGACCAGCGCACTCGACTCGGAGACAGAGCTCGTCATCATCGAGAACCTCCGGCGCCGCGGCTGCGCGTGCATCGTGATCGCCCACCGATTGTCCACCATCCGCGACAGCGACGAGATCATCATGCTCGACAGCGGCAAGGTGATCGAGCGCGGTGACCACGAGCTACTCGTGAGCGCGGCAGGCCGGTACGCGGCGCTGATCAAGGAGCACTGAGCCATGACTCACTCGATCGACACAGACGTCGTGTCTCTGCTCCGCGAACTCGGAACTGAGGTAGACGATGAGCGTCGTATCCCGCTCGACGGCCAGGGCACCTTGTGGCTGGTGGCCGAAGGCGCCGTGGACATCTTCGCGGTTGATACCGATGCGGGAGGTCGCTGGCACTTCATCGGCACGGCCGAGAAGGGAACGCTGCTGTGCGGACCGACGCCCGGCCCCAAACACTCGCTCATCGCGCGACCACACACCGATGCGCGGCTGATGAAGCTGCTCATCCGTGATGTGGCGTCAGCGCAGAAGCAACGGTGGCAACGGGATGGCCTGCTCAGCCCTCAGGAACACGCGTTGGCTCGGGCGATCGACGCCGGGCTTCACCTGTTGATGGCGTTCACCAGAGACGGCCTGCCGCCTCGCGAATTCGTGGTTCTGGAATCCGACCACGAGGTCACGCTCGCCGCCGGTCAGTGCGGGCGGTCGACCTCCGGCATCGTGTGGGTCGACGTGCTCAACGGCCACGTGCTGACCGGTGGGGCGGCTGGGGTGCGACGCCGCGAGGCGGGCGACACGATCACACTGAGCGTGCACGACTGGGTGCAGTGCGAGAACTACGCGGTCGTCCAAGTCCGCGACACCGAAAGCCTCATCGCAGCAGGGCTCTTCTGGCGGTATATGCTCAACCTGCAGACCCGGCTGCTCTACAACGTCGACCGGGCGGTTGAACGGCAGTACCGCGCCGAGCAGGCGCGCATCGAAACCGGCCGCAACGCGGGCCTCGTGGTGCGGGACCGCGCTGACGAAGCACTGTTGTCCGTTCTCGCCAGCGATCCACGGTCAGGGCCTAGCCAGGTCGGCCTGGACGACGACAGGACCGTTGCCGCGTGCCGGGTCGCTGCGGCGGAACTCGGCATCACTGTGATCGCTCCAGAAAGTGCGGCGGTCAACAGCAGGATGGGGCCTATCGACCGGATCGCGGTGCGGTCGAGGTTTCGCACCCGCACGATCACGTTGAAGAACGAGTGGTGGCGCGTCAACAGCGGTCCACTTGTCGGGCATCTGTCCGAGGGCCATCTGCCAGTCGCATTGCTGTGGCACAGAGGGCGTTACCACGTGGTCGATCCACTCTCCGGGGAACGGACCGCGGTGACGGCGGAGACACCGCTCGAGAATCGGGCAGCGATGTTCTACCGACCTCTGGCCGAGAAGCCGCTGCGCAGCTGGCAGCTCGTCCTGTTCGGGCTGCGGGGAACAGCAGGCGACGTGCGCACGCTGGCATCAGCGACTGCTGTGTCTGTCGTGCTGGGCCTGTTGGTACCTGTTGCTACCGGCAAGGTGCTCGGTGAGTACGTGCCAAGCGCGCAGAGCAGCCTGATCGTTCAGCTGTGCTGCGCGTTGGTGGTGGCGAGCCTGGTGGGTGGAGCGTTCGCGTTGGTGCAGAACGTCGCTCTACTGAGGATCGAAGGCCGGTTCGAGTCGACACTGCAGGCCGCGGTGTGGGACCGGCTGCTGAGGCTGCCCGCCAGGTTCTTCGCAGGTTACTCGACAGGTGAGCTCGCCAGCGCGGCACTCGGCATTCGCAAGATCCGCACTGTGCTGATGGACATCAGCTCACTCGCGTTGCACGCCAGTGTCTTGGCGCTGTTCAACTTCCTGCTGCTGTTCTGGTTCAGCGTCCCGCTCGCACTGATGGCCGGCGGGCTTGTGTTGATCAGCACGATCGTGTTCCTGGTGTTCGGCGTGCGGCAGATGCGCTGGCAGCGCAAGGCGATCGAGCTGGAGTACAAGCTGACCGACAAGGTTTACCAGAACCTGCTGGGTCTTCCGAAGCTACGGGTCGCTGCGGCGGAGAACCGCGCCTACGCCGACTGGGCCGGGGACTACGTGCAGCTTCAGGGCTGCTCGAACAAGATCTACCGTTACCAGAACCTGATCTCCGCCTTCAATGCCGGTTACGTGCCGTTCTGCACGATGGTGCTCTTCCTCGTGCTGTCTGGACCCGCGCAGAACTCGTTGACTGTGCCGGAGTTCTTCGCCTTCAACGCGGCATTCGCCATCATGCTCGCGTCGTTGATGCAGCTGACCAACTCGATCACGTCGGTGATCTCGATCGTCCCGACCTACCAACGGCTCAAGCCGGTGCTGACCGAGCCGCTTGAAGTGTCGTCGGCCTCTGCCGTGCCCGGCGAGCTGTCCGGTGACATCGAGGTCAACCACATGACTTTCGGCTACGTCAAAGACGCACCACCCATCCTCAACGACGTCTCGTTCCGCATCCAGCCCGGCGAGTTCGTCGCGGTTGTCGGACCGTCTGGGTGCGGCAAGTCGACGCTGTTGCGTTTGCTGCTCGGGTTCGAGAAACCTTCGTCAGGCACGGTGCTCTACGACGGCCAGGACCTGGCTTCGTTGGACGCGTCTGCCGTGCGTGGACAGTGCGGTGTCGTGTTGCAGCAGGCAAAGCCTGCCCACGGATCGATCTTCGAGGCCATCGCGGGCGCACAGAACTTCACCATGGACGAGGCGTGGGCGGCCGCGGAGATGGCGGGAATCGCCAAAGACGTCCGGGAAATGCCGATGGGCATGCACACGGTGCTGACCGACGGCACGCTCTCGGGTGGCCAGCGACAGCGGCTGGTGATCGCGCAAGCGCTCATCCGCAAGCCGCGCATCCCGGGCGACGACCGTGAACGAGTACGAGGTGTCCGGCGTCAGTCCACCGACCGAAGCCGAAGGACTGGCAACGGAAGCGACCACCGAAGAACC
>NZ_JBEXPJ010000239.1:0-11418 GCF_040611995.1 Lentzea sp. NPDC006480 | reverse complement strand
GGTTGTGGCCGCATCAGCGGCCACACCCACTTCGATCAGCTCGTCGGGAAGTCGTCCGGCGTGCGCATGCGTTCGCGCACCCAGACACCCGCCGGCTTCAGCACACCAGTGCCGCTGAAGTTGTTGCCGGAACACGTGCCGGTCTTGAACACCGCGCCCGACCTGTTGTCGTCGGAGAAGTTCCAGTTGGCCCAGGAGATCTTCTTGCGGGCCATCAGGTCGATGTACTTCTGCGACGTCGTGAAGTCGTTCGCGCCGTCACCGGACGCGGTCTGCGTGCCGAACTCGGTCACGAACACCGGAACCGCCGAGGACACGCGATCAAGCACGTTGATGTAGTCCTGCTTGTGCGAGTTCGCGTAGAAGTGGAACGAGTACATGAAGTTGGTCGCGTTGACCTTGTTGTTCAGCACGACCGACGCGTCCTCGCCGTCGGAGTAGCCGAAGGTCGACCAGCCGTGCGTGCCCGAGACGATCAGGCTGTCCGGGTCGATGTTGCGGATCACCGGGATCATCTGCTCGGCGTAGGACTTGACCTTCGACCACGAGACCTCGTTCGGCTCGTTCGCGATGTCGTAGATGATGTTGGTCTTGTCCTTGTGCCGCGTGGCGATCTCGGTGAAGAACGTCTTGGCGCGCGACAGGTTGTAGTTCGGGTCGCCCGGCGAGAGCTGGTGCCAGTCGACCAGGACGTAGATGCCGCGCCGGGTCGCTTCCTCGATGTAGCTGTGCACCAGGTCGGTGAACTTGCGCGGGTTGGTCTCGTACCCGCCTTCCTGGATGTACATCGCGGTGCGGATGAAGTCGCCGCCCCAGTCGTCCACCAGTGCGTCCCACGAGGCGGGCTTGATGCACTGGGCGTACCACTGCAGGCCGTGTGTGCTCATGCCGCGCAACTGGATGGGCTTGTTGTACTGGTTGCACAGCTGCACACCACACACACGCAGCAGGCCGTTGATGTCGTGCGGCCTGGTGCCGCCGGGCGTGCCCGGCGTGGTCTTCACGGTCACCGAGTTCGACGGGCCGGAGAGGTTCCCTGCCGCGTCACGGGCCTGCACGGTGAAGGTGTACGACGTGTCGGGCGTCAGGCCGGTCACCGTGTGGGTGGTGCCGGTCGCGGTCTGCCCGTTGGACAGCACGTACCCGGTCACGAGCACGTTGTCCGTGGAGGCGTCCCACGCCAGGGACACCGACGAAGCGGTACTGCCCGTCGAGCGGAGGTTGCCCGGCACGGTCGGGGCGACCGTGTCCGGCGGGCCCGACGGCGGTTCGACGTCGAGGCGGTCGAGGTTCGGGCCGCCGTTCGCCGTCGTCGCGACGGTCTTGATCGTGTTGGCGCCCGCGTTCAGCGAGACCGTGGTGGTGCGGGTCTGCCACGTGGTCCACGCGCCCGTGCCGGGGAACGAGAGCTCGTCCGCCGCCAGCGAGCCGTTCACCGAGACGTCCATCGGGCGGTTCGCCGTGGTGCCGTTGGCGAACCGGAACGTGAGCGTCGCCTGCCCCGCGCTCGGCGAGGTCACGGTGAACTCGACGGAACTGCCGACCTCGTTGTCGTAGTTGACGAAGCCCGAGCCGGTGAAGCCGGCGTGGTTGGACTCCACGACGCCGTTCGCGATCGTCGCGCTCTCCGCCTGGTACTGCGTGGGGGCGGCGACCGCGACGGCGGGTATTGCCAGGGTTAACGCTGCCGGGATGACCAAGAACAGGGATCTGGCCACAGGGTGCCTCCTGTGTAAGGGGAACAGCAGGGTGCGGCGGCGATTTAGTTAGGAAGGTTTCCTATCCGATGTGCGTTGAATCACAGCACTAGACCACTGCTCGTGTCAACAAATTCGGGCGACCGGAACAAGTCGGATGCGGCATCCTGCACACCTGATGCGATCCACAGTCACCGTGACACCAGCACAGCTTCCGGAGGTGCTGCTGCACGTCGCCGTCGTCCGGCCGGTCTTCCTCTGGGGAGCACCGGGGATCGGCAAGTCCTCACTCGTCCGCAAGTTCGCCGCCGAGCTGGGCCTGGAGTGCGTGACGCTGCTGGGCACGCAGCTCGCGCCGGAGGACCTGATCGGAGTTCCGGAACTGGTCGGTGGCCGATCCCGGTTCGCCCCACCGGAATCCATCGCCCGGCACGACCCGTACTGCCTGTTCCTCGACGAGCTCAACGCCAGCAGCCCCGAGGTCCAGAAGGCGTTCTACTCGCTGATCCTGGACCGCCGCATCGGCTCCTACGAGCTGCCGAAGGGCTCGATCGTGATCGGCGCCGGCAACCGCGCGGTCGACAACGCCCTGGCGCGTCCCATGGCGTCCGCGCTCGTGAACCGCATGGTCCACGTGCACCTCACCGCGTCCGCGACGGACTGGCTGGGGTGGGCGCGCGAGAACGACATCCACCCGTGGGTGCTCGAATACCTCACGCAGCGCCCGGACCACCTGTGGAGCGCGGCACCGAAGGTCGAGGAGACGTTCTCCACGCCGCGCGGCTGGCACATGCTGTCCGACGCGCTGCACTCGTTCGGCGACGACATCTCCGAGGACATCCTCGGCGTGCTCGCGTTCGGCACGGTCACCGCGAACCACGCCTCGATGTTCAAGGCGTTCGTGAAGACCGTGAAGCACGCGTACGGGCTGGAGGCCGTGCTGCGCGGCGACGTCCGCTGGCCGTCCGCTCCAGGAGACCGCGACCTGCTCTACTTCCTGGCCGAGGCGTTCCGCGCCCGGCTGGTGAAGGAGCTGCCGCACGACAAGGCGCACGCCCCGGCGGCGGGCAAGCAGCTGGCGCACCGCGGCAAGGCGCTGCTGCTCGAACTGGCCGAGCTGTCGCTGGAGATCGCGCAGATGGTGATCGCGGCCGACGACGACGGCAACGCGGTGCTGCCCACGTGGTTCCTCGTCGAGGTCACCCGTGACCTGCCGCGCCTCGTCGCGGCACGGGCATGAGCTCGCGCAACAAGATCGACCCCGGTGCGGCGGCGTTCGACGCCGCCCACCGGCTCGTCGCGAACCACCCGCTGTTCGCCGCGCTGGGCGTCTACTTCTACCGCCGCTCCGACCACGACTGGGCCGACGTCTCGCTGGACGGCGGCCTGCACGCGCACCCGCAGCGCCGCGCCGACGAGGCCGAATGGGCGTGGGTGTTCGCGCATTGCCTGCTGCACCTCGGTTTCAGCAGCTTCGACTGCGACGAGGTGCTCGACTTCCAGACCGCCGTCCGGCTCGGCACCAGACCGCGTTCGTGGGAACCGGGATCGTGCGTGCGCGGTGGTCCGCCGAAAGATCCGAAGAAGTGGGCGGACCGGTTCGCCAACGGGCTCTCCAACGCCGCCGTCGCAGCGGTCGACGTAGCGGGTGGCGCGCGCTCTTCGTTGTCCGACGCCCGGCCGTTGAAGACGGAGTGGGATCTCGCGCTGAGCTGGTTCGTGTCGAACTATCCGCTGCTGGGCGCGCTGGCGTCGTCGATGACGGTGGTGGCGGACGTGGAACTGGCGCGGGGCTGGGACATCGCGATCGCGGCGGTCTCCACTGCGTCGGCGGAGATCTACGTCAACCCGCTCGCCGGACTGACGCGCGAGGAGTGGCGGTTCGTGCTGGCGCACGAGATGTTGCACGCCGCGTTGCGCCACTGCGACCGGGTCGGCGGGCGCGACGAGTACCTGTGGAACATCGCCGCGGACTTCGTGGTGAACGGCTGGCTCATCGAGATGGGTGTCGGTTCCGCACCGGAAGGCTTGCTGCACGATCCCGAACTGCGCGGGTTGTCGGCGGAGTCGGTGTACGACCGGATCACGACGGATCTGCGGCGGTACCGCAAGCTGCTGACGTTGCGGGGCAAGCAGGGCGACCTGCTCGGTGAGCCTCTGCGCGGCCCTTCCGACATCACGGATCTGGACGAGTTCTACCGCCGTGCCCTGTTGACCGGACTGAGCTATCACACGGTGTCGCGCGGTCTGCTGCCCGCCGGGTTGATCGAGGAGATCCGCGCGCTGGAGCACCCGCCGCTGTCGTGGGACGCCCAGCTGGCGCGGTGGTTCGAGGAGTTCGTTCCCGCCGTGGAAAAGCGCCGCACGTACGCCCGTGCGTCCCGGCGGCAGGCATCCACTCCGGACATTCCACGGCCGGGCTGGGTGCGGCCGGAGTCGCTGGAGGCGCGGCCGACGTTCGGGGTCGTGCTCGACACGTCCGGCTCGATGGATCCCCAGCTGCTGGGCAAGGCGCTGGGCGCGATCGCCTCCTACGCCGCGGCACGTGACGTGCCCGCCGCACGCGTGGTTTTCTGTGACGCGATGGCATATGACGCCGGATATGTGCCCGTCGAGGACATCGCGGGCCGGATGAAGGTGCGCGGGCGCGGCGGCACGGTGCTGCAGCCCGGCATCGACCTGCTCGAACGCGCCGGCGACTTCCCGGCGAGTGGCCCGATCCTGGTCATCACGGACGGTTACTGCGATGTGCTGCGGATCCGGCGCGAACACGCCTTCCTCATCCCGGCGGGCTCGCATCTGCCGTTCCGCGCGCGTGGACCCGTGTTCCGGATGTCCTGATGGAGATCGCCTGCGACGAGTCGGGATCCGAGGGTGAGAAGCTCGTCGGCGGGGTCACGGCGGTCTTCGCGCACGCGGGTGTGCGCATGTCGCGGGAGGAGGCGCTCGGCTGCGTCGCCTCACTGCGGGAGATGATCAAGTCGCCGGCGCTGGAGTACAAGGCGAACCACCTGCTGCGGCAGAAGAACCGGTGGGTGCTGCTCTGGTTCCTCGGACCTCGCGGGCCGCTGGCCGGACGGGCCCGCGTGCAGCTCGTGGACAAGCGGCGGTTCCTCGCCTCACGGGTGCGCGCGGAGTTCGGGGCGGTTTCCGGGCCGCTGGAGCACTACAACGACCTGCTCCGGGCTCGCGGACCGCGCGGCACGCTGGACCCGTTGTTCCCGGCGATCTTGAGGGCGGTGGCGCAGTGGGGCGGGCCGGTGTCTATCGTGCACGACCAGCAGCTGTCGTTGACGGACGGGCGGATCCGGCAGCTCAAGAAGCTGGCGCCACGGCTGGAAAGCCTTACGCTGGTGGACTCGCAGTACGACGCACGCGTGCAGGTCGCCGACTTCCTGGCCGGGATCGCGCGGCGCGTGGCGGAGGAAGAGCTGAACGGGCGGCCCGACCGCGAGGTGATCGACCTGTTGATGCCTTTTGTCGTTGGACCGAGGATGTGGAATGCCTGACCTGATCTTCAGTGACACGCGGCTGGCGCGGATCTACGACGCGTTCGACGGGCCGCGCGACGATCTCGCGCTGTACACCGGGATCGCGGACGAGGTCGGGGCCGCCAGCGTGCTCGACGTCGGTTGCGGCACGGGATGCCTGGCGGTGCTGCTCGCCGAGTCGGGCCGTTCGGTGGTCGGGGTGGATCCGGCGCTGGCGTCGCTGGAGATCGCGCGGGCCAAGGACTCCCGGGTCACCTGGATCCACGGCGACGCGACCTCGTTGCCACCGCTGGCCGTCGACCTGGTGACCATGACCGGGAACGTGGCGCAGGTGTTCCTGGGCGACGACTGGGAAGCCACGCTCCGGGGCGTGCACCGCGCGTTGCGACCGGGTGGGCACTTCGTGTTCGAGACGCGGCGGCCGGAGCGACGGGCCTGGGAGGACTGGGCGCGCACGAAGCCGCGGGTGCTGGTGGGGGTGCGTGAGCAGCTCGAACTGACCGGCGTGAGCCTGCCGTTCGTGTCGTTGCGGCACATCTACAGCTTCCCGGACGGCACCGCGATCACCTCGGACTCGACCCTGCGGTTCCGCTCGCGCGCGGAGGTCGAGCAGAGCCTGGTCCGGTGTGGCTTCAAGGTCGCCGACGTGCGGGACGCACCGGACCGGCCGGGTCGCGAGTACGTTTTCATCGCCCAGAAATAGAACCGGCACAGCAATAGAACTGGCACAGAAATAGGACTGGCACATGGCGTTCGGCTACATCGGGTCGATGAGGACCAAGCCCGGTCATCGCGACGAGGTGGTGGCGATCCTGACCCGCGGCGAGGACGGCCTGCGGGCCGCGGGCTGCCGCCTCTACGCGGTCGGCCTCGACCCCGAGGACCAGGACAAGATCTGGATCAGTGAGATCTGGGAGTCCGCCCAGCACCACGCCGAGTCCTTGCAACTGCCCGAGACGAAGGCCGCGATCGCCGAGGCCATGCCGATGCTCACGGGCGAGTTCTCCGGGCAGCGCGTCGAGATCGTCGGCGGCCTCGGCGTCAGCTGACGAGGGCGGGCTGCTTCCAGGCGTGCACGAGCCACGGCAGGATCCGCGGCATCCGGTCGGCCACGATGTCGTGCAGCACCACGATCATCCGCCCGGACTGCTCGGGCCCGGCGTCGAGCCACACGGCCTGCATCAGCACGCCGGCCTGCAGGTCGAGCCCCGCCTCCGCCCGCGCCAGTGCGGCGTCGGTGGCGGCGGCGGGGTCCACGACCTCGATGTGCGCGAAGCCGGAACGGCACAGTTCGGGATGCAGTTCCACCAGGGAATCCACGGCGGCGGCCAGGCGTCCCACGCCCAGGCCGGCCCGAACCTGCACCGTAATCGCTCTCACGTTAGGAGACCCTAACTCAAGCTCCACGCGGGATCGCGCCCACTGAGTCCAAGGACACGGTCGAGCAGCGGCGCGTCCGAGCCGACCTCCACCGCGGCTCCGAACAGCGAGCCGTCGCGGTCGTCCGGGCCGATCGACGACACGAAGCCGTGGACGACCTGGAGCAGCTCCTCCTCGACGGCGAACGGCTGCCCGGTCGCACGCGCGAGATCCCAGCCGTGCAGCACGATCTCGTCCAGCGCGACCGCACCCGCGACCTCGCCGGGCAGGTCGACGCCACCCGCCCTGGTCATGCCGTCCCAGGCGCCTTTCGCCCGCCACGCCTCCGCGAGCTCACCCAGCCGTGCGGGGATCGACTCGCGGAAGTCGAGCGGTAGCCGTGCCGCGTCACCGGCGGCCGTGCCTTCGAGCGGGGTCTTCAGCGCGGCCATGGTGAACGCCACCGACAGGCCGTTGATGTGGTCGAGCAGATCGCCGACCGTGTATTCGGGACACGGGGTCGGGGCCTTGAGGGCCCCGTCCGTCACGTTGCGCACCAACCCCGCCAGCCGATCGGCCGCGGGTGTCAAGTCGAACATCAGTAGCCGTCTCCTCCCCAGAACGTCTCCTCGAGCGTGTCCGCCGTGCCGGCGAGCAGCTGGAGCGGGTCGGTGAACTCGTGGATGTCGAGGTCCTGCAGCGGCAACGAGTGCCGCACCACGACGTGCTCCCCCATGATCGCGAGACCGCACGCGACGGTGGACTTGCCGACCTCCTCCAGCACCTCGCGGAGGTTCACGTCCTTCGCGAGGCCGCAGGGAGAGGCGATCTGCACCCACTCGTGCATCTTGTCGAGCACTTCCCGGACGATGATCACGACCTGCGTGCGCTCATCGTCGCCCTCGTCCTCGTCCCCGAAGGTGAAGAGGATCCTCAGCTCCTCGTCCTCTTCGTGGATGACGTCGTACTCGGCGCGGACATAAGCCGCGAGGTCTCCCCAACTCGCCATGGCGCAACCCTACTTGCCGCGATCGCCCACAGCCCGACGACCAGCACCGCCGCCACCTCGGTCGCGAGCAAGATCCTCTCGATGTAGCCCAACGGGAACACCCGCCACCACCGAACGTCCGACGCCACCCCCAGCGCAATGGCGTAGAGCAGCGGCGTGAATGCGACAACACTGGCCACACCGGACAGCATCGTGAGCTTCGCGTGCTTTCCCCACACGTGGTCCCTGAGCCACGGCCGGGCCAGCAGGATCACCGCGATCGGCAGGCTGACGAACGCGATCATGCTGCCGAACCGGTGAATGCCGCCGCTGAGCTCGTTGGTGCCCTCCGCCCAGTTCGTCTTGGGGAACGCGACCACGAGCAGCAGGCCCGCAGACCACAAGGTGAGCGCGATGGAGCCGCCTGACCGCCACCTCATCAGTCCCATGCGGACGAGTGCGGCGAGGATGGCCAGGGAACCCAGGGCCAGCAGCACCACGGCGACGTCGAAGACCGGGCGGTAGTCGCCGAGCGCGTACTCGCTGATCGTGCGGCGCAGCGGGCCGACGGTCAGGTCGAGCACGCCGACCAGGGCCACCGTGGCGACGACGGCGAGTGAACCGCCGGTGGCGGCCAGTCGAGGATTCAGCACATAGCGGCCAACGCCGGGGTGAAGCCGCGCGGTTCCTGGATTCAGGAAGCCGACAGGATGCTCCCAGCTTCTCGACAGGTTCAGCGGTCGGGACGGAACCTCGACCGGCCCGACGTGAGCGCGCTCTGGAAGCCGGAAACCCTGGTGTCCCCGTCGAACTCGGGGCACCACGGCTGCTGGTCGGCGTCGATCCGGAGGGTCAGGCCGTGGCCGGTCGTGTAGCGGGCCGCGGTGGCCGCACGGGAGCTCCAGTGCGGCAGGTAGTGCGGACGCCACCGGTCCAGCGTCGTGAACCGGTCCTCGAACTCCAGCTCTCGTCCGGTCATGTCACCGAGGGCAACTCCTACCTCAGCGCTTGGGCCGCTTCCTGTTCCACCGCGTCGGCGACGGCGGTGAGCGCCGGGGAGTCGAGCTTCCACTGCTGCCAGTACAACGGGATGTCGACGGTGCGGCCGGGCGCGAGGTCGACCAGGCCCTCCTGGAGTTGCTGCGGAGGCACCATGCCCCAGCCGAGGCCTGCCACGATCGCCCGCACGTACACCTCGGACGAAGGAACGTAGTGGCGGTGGTCGGACGCGCCACGGCCGCGGGTCAGTGTGCGCACGAACCGGTCCTGCAGGTCGTCGTTGCGGTCGAACACCACCACCGGCGCGCCGGGCAGCCACGACTTGACCGGGCCGTTCGCGTATCTGTCCAGATAGGACCGCGTTGCCATTGCGGCGTAACGGATGCTGCCCAGCTTTCGCACCTCACACCCCGCGACGGGCTCCCGCGAGGACGTCACCGCCGCCATCACCAAACCCTGCCGCAGCAACGCCGTCGTGTGGTCCTGGTCCTCGCGGTGGAGGTCGAACGAGATCTTGAGCTGCGTCGGAACGCGTTGCAGTGCGGGCAGGAACCAGGTCGCGAGCGAGTCGGCGTTCACCGCGATCGGCACGCGCACGACGGCGTCCTCGCCCAGGGCCAGGTCGAGGTCCTGATCCAGAGCGAGCAGTTGCCGACCGTAACGGACCAGCACCTCGCCCGACGGCGTGAGCCGCACCGGCCGCGCCCGCACCAGCAGCACCCGGCCCGTTCGGTGCTCCAGTGCCTTGATCCGTTGCGAGACAGCGGAAGGCGTGACGTGGAGATTGGTGGCGGCGGCGTCGAACGTGCCCGCGTCGACGACCGCGAGCAGCGTGCGCACCAGGTCGAGATCCATCACAGCTGCTAATGGTACGTAAGAATCTTTAGCTGGTCTCATCAAGGCCGCGTAAATATCGTCGCAGGGGTGACTGACCTGCTGCTCGGCTTCGGCACCATGATGACCCTGATCGTCGCGATCGGCGCGCAGAACGCTTTCGTGCTGCGCCAAGGACTTCGACGACAGGCCGTGGCGAAGGTCGTGGCCGTGTGCGCGCTTTCCGACGCGATCCTCGTCGCGGTGGGCGTCGCCGGGTTCGGCGCGATCGTGCGCAAGTGGCCGTCGGCGATCACCATCGCGGCGGTCGTCGGCGGTATTTTCCTGCTGGGGTACGGGTTTCTGGCCGCGCGCCGCGCGTTGCGGCCGTCCGCGATGCAGGTCGACGGCACCCCTCCAGGCCGCCCGGTGCTCACCGCCATCGCACTGACGTGGCTCAACCCGCACGTCTACCTGGACACGGTGCTGCTGCTCGGCTCGATCGCGGCCGGCCGGTGGCTGTTCGGCGTGGGCGCGGTGACCGCGAGCGTCACGTGGTTCGTCGCGCTCGGCTTCGGCGCCCGCCTGCTCAGCCCGTTGTTCGCGAAGCCCCGCGCGTGGCGGGTCCTGGACGGCGTGATCGCGGCCGTGATGATCAGTCTCGGGGTGACCCTGATCGCCGGGTGGTGATCATCACCAGCACCGCCGACACGGCCAGCACCCCACTCGCCACGGGCACCGCGGCACCGGCGAGAAGGGACGCCGACGCCAGCCCCGCGCTGACCAGAGCACCGATGACGACCCGCGGCCGAAGATCACCCACGTCGATGACCATAACCCACGACACGCCCATGTTGGGTGGTGATCCAGACCCCACCCCCACATGTAGTATCTGCCGCGCTGGTGGTTCACCGACCCGGAGCAACGGGCTCGGTGAGGCAAGAGGGAACCTGGTGCGAGACCAGGACTGCCCCGCAGCGGTGAGTGGGAACGAAAGCCGTCAACGAAGCACTGGGTAACCCTGGGAAGCGACGGCCGGTAGGCACGAGTTTGGTGCCCACGAGTCCGAAGACCTGCCACTGGTGTGCGCGCAAGCCTGCGCGCACGACACGGTGCCCCGAGGGAGGGCGGCTGTGTGCACCAGTGGTGTCTTCGCTGGCGTGCGCTGCGCGTTTCCCCGGGCTTGGCTCGCGAGGAGAGAGCGTGCCCGACCGCCTTTCAGTGGTCATCAACGAAGCGTGTGCCGACCTGCCCAACGCCTCGGCCGAGGCGGTTCTGGCCGAGACCAAGCGAAATCTCTACGCCGGCATCACGGACGCCGAGCTCGCCCTGGCGCCGATCATGGCCGCCCGCACGATGGTCGAGCACGACCCGGACTACTCGTACGTCAGCGCCCGCCTGCTGCTGGACAAGCTGCGCGCCGAGGCCTGCGGCATCCCCTTGTCGCACGCGGAGATGACCGAGCGCTACCCGGCGTACTTCGCGTCGTTCGTCCAGTACGGCATCGAGCTCGGCCAGCTCGACCCGCGCCTGGCCTCGTTCGACCTGGTCAGGCTCGGTACCGCGCTTCGGGCCGACCGCGACCTGAGCTTCCAGTTCCTGGGCATGCAGACCCTGTACGACCGCTACTTCCTGCATCACGACGGCCGCCGCTACGAGCTGCCGCAAGCGTTCTTCATGCGCGTCGCCATGGGCCTGGCCCTCGAAGAGGAAGACCGCGACGCCCGCGCGATCGAGTTCTACGAGCTGCTGTCGTCGTTCGACTTCATGTGCTCGACCCCGACGTTGTTCAACTCGGGTACCACCCGGCCGCAGCTCTCGTCGTGCTTCCTGACCACTGTGGACGATGACCTCGCCGGGATCTTCCACGGCATCAGCAACAACGCACTGCTGTCGAAGTTCGCCGGTGGTCTCGGCAACGACTGGACGCCAGTGCGTGGCATTGGCGCGCACATCAAGGGCACCAACGGCAAGTCGCCGGTGCGGGCGTCCCCCATCCAGTCCGCGACCTCGTTCGTGTGCTCCGACGGCTTGAAGACCTCCAGGCCGGGGCGGGACGGGATGAAGTCGC
>NZ_JBEXPJ010000238.1:0-11559 GCF_040611995.1 Lentzea sp. NPDC006480 | reverse complement strand
GCCCGGCACAACCTCCATACGCCTGAGCTCAAAAGCCGCCTTCATCTCCTTGAAAGCCGGACCGATCAGAATCCGCGGCCTACCACCGGGCTCGGTGCTCGGCACGATCACCGACTGCTCCGAGATCGAGAACGGCGCCGTCCGGATAACCGCCGGCACCGCCCTATACCGCAGGTGCTCCCACTGCGACACATGCAGAGGCCGATCCGGCTCCATCCACTCAGCCGTACTCGCAGTGCTGTACCGCACACTCTCAGCATCAAGGACCGAACGCTCCGGCAACCCGCCCGAGCCCAGCAGATCAAACGAACCCAGCCCAGCCTCGACCCCACCAACCACCAAACCCGCAGACGGAGCCATGGATGGGACATGGGTCACCACCGGCTGAACGACCGAACGACCACCGGCAGACATCCCACTCGGAGATATCAGGTACACGGTGGCCTTTGCAGCCTGCATGCGCGAGGTCGAGTCTGGTGGGGCGATGCCCGACACTGTGGAGGTCACGATCAGGTCCGGGGACAGCACCTGCTCACCGTCCGGCGTCAGCGCCGCGAGGTGCTGCCCGACGAAGCGCCGCAAGTAGGCGGCAACCCGGTTCGCGCGCTCGATGGCCTTGTCACGGACGCGGGACTCGTCCCGGACCGCCAGGCCCATCCCGGCGTAGCCGACGATCTGGATGGTCGGCAACGCGATCCCGTCCTCGTGGTTCTCGAAGGCGATCTCCGCCGCCGTACGCGCGAAATCCTCAAGCTCCTGACGCTGCACGACCTGGTTGGTCAACAGGTGGAACTGGGCCTCGACCTGCAGCGGGGTGTCCACCCCCGCCCGCAGCGGCGCCGACTCGCCCAGCGGCACCAGCCTGACAGGCCTGCGGACCTCCCCCGCCTCGTAGTCCCAGGTCGACTTGCCCGTGACCATGAAACGCGACCGCGCAAGGGGGGCCAACGGCACCTTTGTCCACTGTCGGGACCCCGCCATGCGGGGCCGTTCGGGTGGCAGTTTGCGGTTCGTCAGCGTCCGAACCTCGGGGAAGCTGCGGTCCGCCGCGACGAGCGAAAGCACCACAGCCAACACCAGATCCGGCCGCTCATGCGTCGTGCTCGCCCACGAGTAGGCCGCCACCAAGTCGAGGTCACCACCCCGACGCACCGCCAAGCCACGGAGGCTCCCCACGATTCTGACGGCCAAGGCCAGCGTGTCCGCACGGTCGGCGAGCCTGAAGTTCGCGTGATATTGCCGGCCCCCTCGCGTCTTTATGTACTGCCAGCCCGACTGCGCCGCGGCCACGAGTTCAGCCACGACCAAGTCGTCATCGGCCTCCGTGGTCGGACCGGCCACGTTCACATGCCCGCCGTCGATCACGTCGAGCCACGTGTCGCCGTTAGAACGGAGGCTAGCCGGTACGACTTTCTGGGTACCGCCGGCGACACGCACGTCCAGACCGCGTTCGGCGAACAATGGCTGCACCGCATGCATGAACCCACGTCCATCCGGAAGACCCGAGATCGAGCAGGCCGCCAGCACGACAAGACTGCCGTCCGGGACGCCTTCGAGCACCCCGGTGTCGACGACCACGTTCACGAAGACGGACGGCTTGACCTGCACCTCACCGATCCCGAACACGTAGAGCTCGCCCATGGCGTTCTGGCCGTGGAACGCAATCACCCTGGTGGTGTCGTCATCGAGACCACGCAGCACAACGGGCATCCGCCGGGTCCCAGTGGCATCCACCATGAACAGCGCGTTCGCCCGATCGCGCCGCGACACCCAAGCGTGCAGACCGCCCGTGTTGGTAAAGAGAACGCCGACGTCACGACCGTTGCGTGTCACCGGGATCGTCAACACCTGGCCGCTGGTGAACGTGCGCGTTCGCCCGACGCTGTCCTCACCCGCCAACCACCGTCCGGAGGCCAGGTCGGGCAAGTCGGCATGTGCCAAGCCGCGCAGCCCGCCAGTCCTCGACGTGTCCTCCAGCGACTCCAGCTGCTCCTTCGTAACCCTCGCGGTAACCTTCTTCGGGTCGAACGCTCCGAGAAGATCGGCGACCGCCTCAGCTAGAGCGGCAGGAGTCAGGCCCGTGTGCCATGAGGTCCGCTCCACGGGCCGCAACGCGCTGGGGTCGTCGACGTCAACGCTGACTCCGGCAGTCCGCTCGTGCGCGACGGTGATCACCTGCACCCGCAGGTGATCACCAGACGGCAGCACCAGCCCCCGGTTGAACATGCGCTCAACACCACTCTGCAACACACTCCAGAACGCGTCGCGCGCAGCCTCCTCCTGTCCCTGCCTAAAGTTCATGTACACCACGAGCGTCAGCTCACGGACCCACACCCCCGGCCGCACCTCGACCCGACGCACCTCGAAAACCACAGGGCCGCGGTACGTCCGCAGACGCACCTGGTTCACCGGCGCTTTGGACCGGTACATGTCGAGATCGGCCGACGATGTCACCGGGACGACCGCGAGGGTGGGCGAAGACTCGGCGGTGCCTGGCGGCTCGTCAACCTCGCTCAGCGCCGTCGTCGACGCCAGGCCCAGAGTGTCAGGACGAGGCCCGAAGTCGGCCGTACTGCGGGTGCCGGAGGCCGGGGGCAGCTCGTCGATGCCCGGCCGATCGGACGAACCCGGTTCAGCCTCGACCCCACCAACCGCAAACGCCACCGACGGAGCCATGGATGGGACATGGGTCACCACCGGCTGAACGACCGAACGACCACCGGCAGGCATCCGCCCTGAGGACGTCAGGTGCACGCCGTCCTGTCGGCCATGCTTGCGCGTCGAGCCAGCGCCGGCATTGGGTGAGTTCGACGGAGTCGTCGCGGAGGACTCGTCGATCGGCAACACGGCGGGCTTCGGCGTGACCGCTGGACCGTAGGTACCGTCGGCCCGTTGCTCGATCGCCACGCCGGGATCGGTTGCGGGGCCGTCGAGGGGCTCAAGCACGATCTGGGTGCCGCCAGCGGTGATGACCAGGTTCCGGCCCAGGTAGGTCGCGATCAATCGGCCGGCGAAGTCGCGCGCCCGCACCGCCTGCTCGCCGGCCAGCGCCGCCGCGCGATGCTGGGCAACAGCGTCCACCAACTGCTCACCGGTGATCCGCGCGGTCATCAGGTGCTCCAGCCAGAGCGCGACCAGGTCTTCCTCGTCCTGCTCGCCCTGCGAGTCGTCGCGCAGCTCCCGCGCGGTGAAGAGCACGGAGTCACGCAGGTCCCCAGCGTTCTTCGACGCCTCACCCTCGGGAAGCGCACGGTGCACCGCGTCGTACAGGGTTCCCGCGGCGACCGGGCCCTGGAGAGCCTTGTCCGTCCGATCGAGCAGGGCAGTGAACGTTTCGACCAACGACTCGTTCGACACAGACACAACGCTCGAGTCGAATGTCACCTCGGACAGTGCGGCGCGATCGATGCCCGTCGCGGTGTGAGTGGCGATGCGCAGCGCATCGACCTCACTAGCGGGCATCGAGCCGAGCTCACGGAGAGCCTGCTGAAGACGCGCGTCCCACGTCTCCCGGTCGGGGAAGTTGACCGGCCGCAGGTCCGAGAAGATCGAGTCGTACTTCCCGCCGGTGTCCGCTGTGGACCGCACCAGCGCCGGAAGACCGAGATCCAGCTCGGAGTCCTTGCCGGAGCCGCTGTCGGGATCGGCGCCGGTCTGCGCTGCCAGGCCGGCGAGGTAATCGTCGAGATCGACATCCTGTAGCGCGGTGTCCTGGTAGGTCCCGGCCATGGCCGGGACCTGTGGCCCGGCCTCGCTGGCTTCTGCGGACTCCTGCGACTCCGGCGTGGTGGTGTCGATGTGGCTGCCTGCCCGGCCCATGCCCCTGCTCGGTTCGGGGAACGGCGGCTGCTGGACCGGTCGGGCATCAACAGAGCCCAACGTGGTGGCGTCCTCACCCAGCACGACCGAACCCTGAGCCTGCTGCTCGACGATCTGTGCCCCGGTCCCCAACCCCACCTCTGGGATCGGCCCGGCGTCGTCGCCGAGCCTGTCGTCGCCGAGCCTGTCGTCGCCGAGCCTGTCGTCGTCGAGCGTGTCGTTGAGGTGGCGGGCGCCGGGAGGCGCCTCGGCCGTCACACTGACCGCCGGGCTGCTGTCGAGGTGCATACCCTTGGCCCGGACCTGCACCTGTACGAATGGCTGCTCGTGTCCGTCTGTCAGGTGCGCACCCGTCGGTTTGGGCACCAGCCTCGGCACCCGAATAAGGAGCCGGCGGGCGAGAACCGGTTCCGCCAGCTCGCGCAGCCGGTGTTCGACCTCGCGGTGCAGAAGCTTCGCGACGAACTCCGCGCGTGCCAGCCCGGCTTGCTCGCCACGCCCGGCCCCGGCCAACTCGCCCTGGCGGCCGTACCCGGTGATCTCCACGACCACAGCAGGGTTCCTGCCGTCGATGTGGTCCTCGATCGCCGCCTGCGCGAGCCACCGCGCCAACCTGTGCACCCCCTGCAGGCGCCGGTTCCCCGACTCCGACTTGTAATCGATTCTCGTTTCCCCCTGAGCGAACTCGAACGTCTCCACCAGCGGCGGATCCGCCGGGTCCACGGAGCGCGTGACCCCGAACTCGCCAGGCCGCACCATCCGCGCCGGCCTGCTCACCCGACCGTTCTCGCGATCCCAAATACCCTTGCCCGTCACCACGTAACACGACCGCGCCTGCGGTTCCAGGCTGAGGGCGCCCCAATAGCCCCCGTCGTTCGACAGATCGACGACCGTGCTCACCTGCGATGCCCATGGGCCACCAGCCACCACGCTCAACGCCGCCGACCACATGGTCCGCGGGGCACTGTCCCCATCGTCAATCACGGCGCGGCGCGCGCCCACCAGGTCCAAAGTTCCGCTCTCGCGAATCGAGTTCTCCAGCACCGCCACGATCCGGTTGGCCAGATTCGCAATATTGTCGAACCACTTGTCCGTACCGACGTCGGCGCCACGGCCGGCGTACGGCGGGTGGGAACGCATCCGTGCCATGACCGTGCGGGTCCAGACACGGTCATGATCGACGGTCACCCACCCCCCGCCATCGAAAATCGCCGTCGTGTTACGCAGCTCATCCAGCTCGTATGTGTCCCCGACGGGAACGATCTGCCCGGTCGGCGCATGCACGATCACCATGCGCACGTCCTGCAGCCCATCATGCAAGTCGAACGCGAACGTGGCCGCACCCCGATTCGGACCGACCGCGCACGACAACAACGCGACCGCCTGCCACCCCGCCTGCATGAACACATCGATGCCCTTCAGCACCCCGGCGAACTGACGGCCAGTCAACTGCCCGGTCGTGCCATCGGAGTAGGAGACCGACACCATCTCCCCATCGCCATGCACATCCACGAAGAACGGCTTGAGGAAAGCGCCGGGGCGCGGTTGCGTCCACGGGCCGCGCACCGAGCGCAGGTGCCGGGCACGCTCCTCGGGCGCCATCGCCGCGAGCGTCACGTAGTCCGTGTCAACCATCGTCGAGGCATCCAGATCCGACGACCTGGCCCACTCCTGCGCCCGCGCCAACTCCGCACCCGACATGAAACTCACACCCACAACGCGACCGTGCTGGTCCCGCAGCAGCGTGGACAACACCACCGGTTCCGCGGTGTACAGCGGAGGAACCGGATCTGCCAGGCCCGGATCCACCACGCTATAGCGCGGCAACGACCCGGCAGCACCGCGAGCCCCTGGAGGACTGACCTGCAACGCACGGTTGCTGTCAGTGTCGCTGTCAGTGTTGCTGTCGGTGTTGCTGTCCAGAAGCAGCTCCTCGTGCTGCCGCGTGGTCGCGAATCCATCGGCCGCAGCGCCCACAAGTTCGTTGACCGCGGCGTTGGCCACGGCCCGAGGTGGCCCGAAAGCGTGGTCCGAGGTGTCTGGAGTGGTGCGCGCACCGCTGCCGAAGGACGCCTCGTCAGCGTGCAATACCTCGGCATCGGTGGCGACCTCGTCCACAGCCATGACACCCGGCGCTGCGTCGACCATTGCCACGTCGACCATTGCCCCGTCGGCATTGGGTGAGTTCGACAGAACCAGCGCCGTGGACTGATCGATCGGAGACACGGCGGGCTTCGGGGTGACCGCCGGACCATAGGTGACGGGATCGTCCGCCCGTTGCTCGATGTGCACGTCGGGATCGGTTGCGGGGCCGCCGAAGGGCCTCAGTACGACCTCGGTGCTGTCAGTGGTGATGACCAGGTTCCGGCGCAAATGGGTCGCGATCAGCCGGCCGGCGAAGTCGCGCGCCCGCACCGCCTGCTCCCCCGCCTCCGCCACCGCGCGGTGCTGGGCAACAGCATCCACCAACTGCCCACCAGTGATCCGCGCGGCCAACAGGTTCGCCCTCAACGAGCGCGCGCCAGACTCCCCATCCTGCCGGTCGGCGAGCAGCGCCAGCACGGTGGAGAGCACCGCGTCACGCAGGCCGCCGGGACTCGTCGACGCCTCACCCACCGTAAGCGCGCGATACACCGCGTCGTACAGGGTTCCCGCCGCAACCGGGCGCTGGCCGACCCCGTGCGTCCGATCGCGCAAGGTATTGAACATGTCGACCAACGACCTGTTCAGCCCAGGCGCAACGCCAACGTTGGACTCGGTCACGCCCTCGGAAGACGTCGACAACGGCTCCGACCACCGCGCCGGTCGCACCATGCGCCCGTCGGCCCACTCCACCTCGTCACCGGCCACGAAGCCATGACCGCTCATCAGATGCATCAGGTCCGGCGGCACGACCACACCACCCAACAAACCCGTATGAGGACCACTCCGCACCAGCTTGATCGCGGTCTCCCACACCAGGTCAGTACGCACCGCCCGAGCACCAGCGACCGGCGGAGCCTCCACCAATCCACGCACCGCGGCCAGATTGAGCACACCGCCTTTCTCCAGCAAGCCACGCTTCAGGAGGTCGCTCGCCCGGTAGACCTTGTCCACCACCGCGAACAGAGGAATCAGCTCTGCGTAATGCTTCTGAGCGTCCTTCGGCAGCTTGCGCCAATACGGCACCTGCTTCAACACCTCGTCGGCAGTGATCTCGAGCCCCGCAGCATCTCGGCCAAACGAAACCCAATACCCACCCTGGGTGATACCAGTCGTTTTGTGCTCGATCTGCCCCTTGTCATTGCGTTTATGCGCCACCCACAGCCTCTTGCTGGCTCCGTCTACCGCCGCAGTTATCCTGGACTCCGTCACGGTGCGCCAGAAGTCCTCAGCCACCGATTTGCCGTTCGGCACCCCAGGTTCCGGGGCGCCAGCATCGCAGATGTAGAGCGCAAACGAATCCACCAACGCCCCGCCAACCTGCCGGAACGCCTCCGAGCCCAACACCAGACGAGCAAGCGTTCCCCCGGTGACGAACATGAGTGTGCCGTCCGCAAGAGTGATCATGGCGAAACCTGGCTTTCCGTGGGTATCCACGAAGAACGTCCTGTTGTCGCCATCCCACGGAAACGCCATGGAGATCGGCGGGACGGTGTCCTGCATCATTTCGTCAGCCATGAGCAGACCGACTCGGCGATCGTTGTTCACCGGGAAGCCTTCCGACATGAGAGTCGGATCGCCGCCAGGCGCATCGAACGTGACCCCCATGATCTGACCGCTCGCGTCGGTCAGCGTCCGCATCTGTACCTGACCCGCAGTGAAGTACCGGCGCGCCCCCTTCTTGTCCACACCCGCGAACACGGCTCCCAGCGAGGTGGTGGTCGGCACGGTCAGGTTCGCCGCCGGGAAGGCGGTCGCGGTGACCACGTTGCGAGCACCGCGGTTCGGGTTGCGGGTCCCGGTGATGCGGTTGGCGGGCACGATCGTTTCAGCACTGAGCACACCCGCCCGCGCCGCAGACTCCAGACGAGTCAATTCAGCCGTCACGCCCTGAAGTACTCGCGACCGGACCTCCGCCGCCCTGCGCGTGCCGCTGTCCAGCCAGGACGTTGCCGGTGCGCGGTACCTACGACCGTGGCCTTGGCCCGAGAACTCTGCGATCAGCGGCGGCAGACCATCACCGTCAAGCTCGACAGCAGCCTCCGCCAGCCACCTGGCAAACCGGTCGACCTGCCACTCGCCCTCGTCGAGAGTCTTCTGCTTGTCAGCGAACTCGATGCTGACCAGCGGCGGCCTGAACCTGTCGAGATCGACACGAAGTGCGACGGCACCCGGCGGAACAAGCCGCACAGGCCGGAACATCAGCCCAGTCGAATGCCACTCGCCCTTGCCCGTCACCGTAAACCGGTCACGTGCCGCATCAGGCAAAGCCACATGCTTCCACTGACCGCCATCGCGGTACCTGTCCACAACAATTTTGATCTTGCCGCGCGCATCCTCCAGCGAAGCCAGGTAGGCCAGCGCAGCCATCCACACCAACGACGAGTCCGGTCCGCTATCAATCGCGCTATGCACAGCGCGCAGGTCCAGCACCGGACCACGTTTGGGCCACATCCGACCGATGTGATCAAAGGCGTTGAGAGCCACCTTGTCCGTCGGCGTCGCCGTCCCAGCAGACAAACGAACGCGAGCGAAACCACGCGCTTTAGCGTCCCGCATCAACGCCACCGCCGCAGCGACCTCGCTAACATCGGAGGGGCGCGGAGCCACCCCGCCGGATGCCACGATGTTGCCCGGCGTCGGTGCCGAAGTGTCGTCGAGCGACCAGCCCTGAACCAACTTGCCGAGGAACGCCGCGCGCTGCGGCGCGCGCTCCCGCAACTCCTGCGGGGCGAGGAAGTAGTACATCGCCGCCTCGGCGAGATCTGCCGCCGGGTTGTCCGCGCCATACTGCGTGATCGGCCGCTCCCCCTTGAAGTTCGGCCAGCCGTCCGCCGTCCACGCGCCCACCGCGAGGTTGAACTCCGGCAGGTGTTCACGCAGCACCTCGGCCACATGCTCGGCGTCCTTGTCGCTGTCGAGCACGTCCGGATACATTTCCGACAACTTCCCGATCGCCTCGGCATGCTTCGGCGACTGCTGTGCGAAGCGGTCCTTGTCGATGTCCAGCTCGGACCTAGCGGCGTGGATCGACAAAATGAAGTCTTCCTCCGCCGTCAGCGCTCCCGGGAGCGGCTCCTCAGCGTCTTCGACGAGGCGCGGACGACCATTGGCACCCCACGTATCGACCGAGCTCGTAAAGGCAGTTTGCGCGTAGCCAAGCAGGCCGCGCGCGATCTCGCGCGTGGCGACTGCCTCGATGCCGCGTACACCTTCACCGAATTCGGTGCCCCCACCACTGGGGTACAGCGAGAAGTTGCCGGCTCGGTCGAAGTACTCACCCGCAGCGGTGTGGTCGATGCCGTCGGCGCCGAGGCTGAAGGTGACCGCGCTGACAGACTGGATCTCCTGCTCTTCGTGCCCGCGGCTGGAGACGGCCCGACGGGCACCCAGCAACGGCGCGAAATGCCCCAGCGCGGCCCACACCCCGCGCAGCTCATCCAGGTCCCACGGCCGCGGCTGAACAGCGTTGAAGTTGATCGGGGGTGCGTCCGGATGCGCTTCCCTCTGGATCTGCGCGCCCTGTGCCGAGTGCACCTTTACCTTGAAAACCAGTTCGATGCCCGAGGTGATGACGAGGGCTTCGGAGATCGCAGCGTCCGAATGGGCATCGTCCGGGATGTTCAGCTGGTCGCCGCGGCGCCCCGGCAGCGGCACGCCCCACGACGCCACGCCCCGGTCGATCATTACCCAGTTGAACAGGTCGAACGCGGCCTGCTTGCGAACCTCCGGGTCAACGTCCGCATCTTTGTCTTCCTGCAGCTGCAATGAAACTAGCGCGATCAGGCCGTGCAGCCGTGCGCGGAGGGCCGAGGCCTCGACAGTCTCATCCGGATCCACTTCAGACAGCCTGGCCCCGTCGATGGCCGTCACGAGGTAAGCGTCGGTACGCAACGCCTCGGCCTCGGCGGCGGGCAACTCGTTGAGGTCATTAAGAGCCTTCCTCAGACGCGCGTCCCAGGCCGCATTCCACGCCTTCCGGTTGGGGAAATTCCACGGCCGCAGTTCCGCGAAGATCTCGGCATAGTTCCGGCCAGTGCCCGGCGTGGACTGAACTGGCGCCGGAGTGAGGAAGCCCGGCGTGGCGATGCTGTCGGGATCGGCGTCGACCTGCGCTGCCAGGCTGGCGAGGTACTCGTCGAGGTCGACCTCCTGCGCCGACTGCAACGCATCGACGATCTCGTCCAGGCTGAACCCACCGCTGAACAGCATGTCCAGCCTTGGGTGGACGACCGGCCGGAACCCGTACTCCAGCAGCAAACACGGCAGCAACAAGAAGATGTTGAGCCGCCCGTTCCCGTCCGTGAAGAAATGGAGAACGTGCAGTTGCCGAATGAGCTGACCGATCGCGCGAAGACGACCTGAGTCGTCCAGGGCACTGTTCACAGCCGTACGGAAGCCGTCGAACAGGGCGTTCGCCAAGGCGGGCGCGTCCTCCGGCAAATATTGGGTGAAGACCATCGGTGTGCCGTCGATCTCCTGGAACAGGGTCAACGCCCCCTGCTCGCCCGCGTCGATTGCCGCCTGACCACTCTCCGCGGTGACATTCAACCGCCGACCGAGAACCCGCTCGTCGAATAGGTCAGCGGCCGGGGCAGGCATCTGCATCCCGAACCTAGTCCTACCGTGGGTCCCGCTCACCTCGATACTTTCGGCGGTCCATGAGGTGGCCAGCGCGTGCAACTCGACGTACTTGCGCCATTCCAGCTCGTCTACCCGCAGGCCATCGCCGTCCAGCATACTGCCGAACGCCGCGAGCATCGTGTACTGAAACCCAGGCGACCGCTCGTGTTCATACAACGAACCCGGGTTGGCAGGATACGCGCTAAGCGCCCTCCTGTGATGGAGGGGATTGACGACGAACAACCACTTCTGATGATCCGCGACAACCTGCGAGAAGTACCGATGTCTCGGTCCGTGTGCGGCAGGCGTGGGAGTGGTGTCCTGCTCGGGACCGGCCGTGGCCTGGACCTGCGGCCTGCTCTCGCCGTCCTCCCTTGACTCCTCCAACTCTGGCGCGGCTGTCTCGATGTGGGTGCCCGCGCGCCCCTTGCCCTTGCTCGGCGCCGTCCGCGGATCCGCGAGCAAAGCCCCGTACGTAGCAAGGTAGTCCTCGATCTCGGCCGCGTTGGGTACCGCGGGCATCGAGGACCCCAGCACACCATCGAATTCGTCGTGGTCGTGGTTGTCGTCGGACGGGAGCACGTTCGCGGCCGGCGTGCCCATGGTGAACACGATGTCGGTGAACTCGACGATCGGCCCGCCAACCCGAGCCGTGGTGCTGTCGACCAGAACCACCGGCGTGCCACCGGTAGCGGACAACGTCGTGGTGACAACCGCACCAACCGGGAAGTCCTGATCGCTTGGGTCATACCCCTCGACGAACCGGAGTTCCTCGCCGGGGTTCAACCCCTGAAACGCAGCAGCGGCGGACTGCGCCGCTTTCAAATCCGTCTTGAACGGGATGAAACTAGTGTCGTGCGCAGGGAAGTCCGGGGTGGGATTCCCGTCGAGCGGCAGAACCGCCCCGTTACGAATCTCGCGCCAGCTCGGATGCCAGGCCGGGACACCCCGATACAACGTCAAGCCGTCCCCGAG
>NZ_JBEXPJ010000237.1:0-11609 GCF_040611995.1 Lentzea sp. NPDC006480 | reverse complement strand
GAGGCCGGTGCAGGCCCCCTTGGCGCCGCGGCTGCGGAGAGTACGCGGGGAGCTTTCGTACGCTCCTGCAGTACGCGGGGGCCCCGCGTGCGCCAGGAGCTGGGGTTAGCGGGGGCCCGTGGAGGGCCAGCCGGGGCCGCGGCCGCGACGGCGCAGGTAGCGCTCGAACTCCGCCGCGATGTCGTCACCCGAGGCCTCGGTGATCTCGATCGCCGCGTCCCCGCGCTCCTCCAGCGCGCGCACGTAGTTGCGCACGTCCTCGTCCTCGTCGGCCATCTCGGTGACCGTGCGCTCCCACTCCTCGGCCTGCTCCGGCAGCGCGCCGAGCGGGACCTCGATGTCGAGGACCTCCTCCACCCGGTGCAGCAGTGCCAGGGTCGCCTTGGGGGAGGGCGGCTGCGAGACGTAGTGCGGCACGGCGGCCCAGAACGAGATCGCCGGGACGCCCGCCTGCACGCACGCGTCCTGGAACACGCCGACGATGCCCGTCGGGCCCTCGTACTTCGAGTGCTCCAGGCCGAACTTCGCGGCGGCGTCCGGGTCGTAGGCGGTGCCGGTGACCGGCACGGGGCGGGTGTGCGGCGTGTCCATGAGCAGCGCGCCCAGCGTCACCACCGTCGTCACCCCGAGGGCCTCGATGTGCCCGAGCAGCTCGGCGGCGAACTTGCGCCACCGCATGTTCGGCTCGATGCCGTGCACGAGGATCACGTCCACGTCCGAGCCGGGAGGCCGGCACACCGACAGCCGCGTCGTCGGCCAGTCGACCCTTCGGGTGACACCGTCCACCATCCGGACTGTGGGCCGCGTCACCTGGAAGTCGTAGTAGTCGTCCGGGTCGATCTCGGCGAGCGGGGTGGCGTCCCAGGTGAGTTGCAGGTGCTCGATCGCCGTGCTGGCGGCGTCGCCGGCGTCGTTCCAGCCTTCGAAAGCGCAGACCATGATCGGACTCGTGGGCGGAACGCGCGGGTTCGAGGGGGTCGGGGATTCCTGGGACGGATCGTTCACGGGCGCCAGACTACGGCCTCACCCAGCCAACTCATCGTAGGCTTGGCCCATGCGTGATCGCGGAGCGTCGCCGTTGCTGGAAGCGCTGGTGAACCGGGTTGTCGTCGCTGACGGCGCCATGGGGACCATGCTCCAGGCCGCTGACCTCTCCCTGGACGACTTCAGCGGTCTGGAGGGCTGCAACGAGATCTTGAACGTGACCCGCCCGGACGTCGTGAAGGCCGTGCACCGCGGCTATCTCGAGGTCGGGGTGGACGCCGTCGAGACGAACACGTTTGGTGCGAACCTCGCGAACCTGGCCGAGTACGACATCCCGGACCAGATCTTCCACCTGTCCGAACGCGGCGCCGCGCTCGCGCGTGAGGTCGCGGACGAGTTCAGCACCAAAGAACAGCCCCGGTTCGTGCTCGGAAGTGTCGGTCCCGGCACCAAGCTGCCGACGCTCGGCCACGCGCCGTTCGCCACGCTGCGTGACGCCTACCAGGAGCAGTGCAAAGGCCTGCTGGCCGGCGGAGTGGACGCGATCATCGTCGAGACCTCGCAGGACCTGTTGCAGACCAAGGCGTCGATCATCGGCGCGAAGCGGGCGATGACCGCGGACGGCCGCGTGGTCCCGATCATCGCCCAGGTCACCGTCGAGACGACCGGCACGATGCTGCTGGGCTCGGAGATCGGCGCCGCGCTCACGGCGCTGGAGCCGCTCGGCATCGACCTCATCGGACTGAACTGCGCCACCGGCCCGGCCGAGATGAGCGAGCACCTGCGCACGCTCTCCAAGCACGCCCGCATCCCGCTGTCGGTGATGCCGAACGCCGGCCTGCCCGAGCTCGGCCCGCACGGCGCGGTGTACCCGTTGTCGCCGGAGGAGCTGGCGCAGGCGTTGAGCGGGTTCGTGCAGGAGTTCGGCACGCGGCTCGTCGGAGGCTGCTGCGGCACGACGGCCGAGCACCTGCGTCAGGTCGCGGAAGCGGTCAAGGATCTCGGTCCCGCACAACGACGTCCTCGGCCGGAGCCCGGGGTGTCCTCCCTGTACCAAGCTGTCCCGTTCAAGCAGGACGCCAGCGTCCTGATGATCGGCGAACGCACGAACGCCAACGGCTCCAAGGCGTTCCGCGAGGCGATGCTGGCCGAGAAGTGGGAGGACTGCATCGAGATCGCGCGCGACCAGACGCGCGAGGGTGCCCACCTGATCGACCTCTGCATCGACTACGTGGGCCGCGACGGCGAAGCGGACATGCGCGCCCTGGCCTCCCGGCTCGCCACCGCGTCGACGTTGCCGATCATGCTCGACTCGACCGAGCCCGGCGTGCTCCAGGCCGGGCTGGAGTGCCTCGGCGGCCGCTGCACCGTCAACTCGGTGAACTACGAGGACGGCGCCGGCCCCGACTCCCGCTTCCAGAAGATCATGAGGCTCGTCAGCGAGCACGGCGCGGCGGTCGTGGCGCTGTGCATCGACGAGGAGGGCCAAGCCCGCACCGCCGAGTGGAAGGTTCGCGTCGCCACCAGGCTGATCGAGGACCTGACGACGAACTGGGGCATGCACCGGTCCGACATCATCGTCGACTGCCTGACGTTCCCGATCTCCACCGGCCAGGAGGAAGTGCGCCGCGACGCCATCGAGACGATCGAGGCGATCCGCGAGCTCAAGCGCCGTTTCCCGGACGTGCAGACGACTCTGGGCCTGTCGAACGTCTCCTTCGGACTGAACCCGGCAGCGCGTCAGGTGCTCAACTCGGTGTTCCTGCACGAGTGCGTCCAGGCCGGCCTCGACACCGCGATCGTGCACGCCTCGAAGATCGTGCCGATGGCGCGCATCCCCGACGAGCAGCGCGCGGTGGCTCTCGACCTGGTCTACGACCGCCGCCGCGAGGGTTACGACCCGCTGCAGAAGCTGATGGAGCTGTTCGAGGGTGTCACGACCAAGTCGAACTCCGCTTCGCGCGCCGAGGAACTGGCCGCGCTGCCGCTGTTCGAGCGGCTGGAGCGCCGGATCGTCGACGGTGAGCGCAACGGCCTCGAGTCCGATTTGGACTCAGCGCTGGAGCAGCGTCCGGCGTTGCAGATCATCAACGACACGCTGCTGGCGGGCATGAAGACCGTCGGTGAGCTGTTCGGCTCCGGCCAGATGCAGCTGCCGTTCGTGCTGCAGTCCGCCGAGGTGATGAAGTCCGCGGTCGCGCACCTCGAACCGCACATGGAACGCTCCGACGACGGCGGCAAGGGCCGGATCGTGCTCGCCACGGTGAAGGGCGACGTCCACGACATCGGCAAGAACCTCGTCGACATCATCCTGTCCAACAACGGCTACGAGGTCGTGAACATCGGCATCAAGCAGCCGATCAACGCGATCCTCGAAGCCGCCGAGGCGAACCGCGCGGACGCGATCGGCCTGTCCGGCCTGCTGGTCAAGTCGACCGTGATCATGAAGGAGAACCTCGAGGAGATGAACTCCCGGGGAGTCGCCGCGCGGTGGCCGGTTCTCCTCGGTGGCGCGGCTTTGACGCGCGCGTACGTCGAGAACGACCTGACCGAGATGTACTTCGGTGACGTCCGCTATGCCCGCGACGCCTTCGAGGGCCTGCGGTTGATGGACGCGATCATGGCGGCCAAACGCGGCGAGGCTCCTCTCGTCGATCCCGAAGCCGAGGCGAAAGCCGCTGAGCGCAAGGCCCGTCGCGAACGGTCCCTGCGCATCGCCGCCGCCCGCAAGGCCAAGGCCGCCCCTGCCGAGGAAGAGCCCTTCTCCGGCCGTTCGAACGTGGCGTCGGACAACCCGATCCCGACGCCGCCGTTCTGGGGCAGCCGGGTCGTGAAGGGCATCCCGGTCGCGGACTACAGCGCGCTTCTGGACGAGCGTGCGACGTTCATGGGCCAGTGGGGCTTGAAGGGCACGCGCGGCGGCGGCCCGACCTACGAGGAGCTGGTCGAGACCGAGGGACGCCCGCGCCTGCGTTACTGGATGGAACGCCTTGCCACAGAAGGTGTTCTTGCCCACGCCGCAGTCGTCTACGGCTACTTCCCGTGCGTGTCCGATGGCGACGACCTGATCATTCTGGCCGAGCCCTCTGCCGACTCCGCCGAGCGCTTCCGCTTCACTTTTCCGCGCCAGAAAAGGGATCGCAGGCTTTGCCTGGCGGACTTCTGGCGCTCGAAGGAGTCCGGCGAGGTCGACGTCATCGCGTTCCACCTGGTGACGATGGGCCAGCCGATCGCCGACTACGCCAACGAGCTGTTCGGCAAGAACGCGTATCGTGAGTACCTGGAAGTCCACGGACTGGGGGTCCAGCTCACCGAAGCGCTGGCCGAGTACTGGCACAAGCGGGTCCGCGAGGAGCTCGTGTGGCCTTCGGGCGGGTCAGTGGCTCAGGAGGACCCCGCCGACGTCGAGGCGTTCTTCAAGCTCGGCTACCGCGGCGCGCGGTACTCGTTCGGCTACGGCGCCTGCCCCGAGATGGAAGACCGCAAGCGCGTCGTCGACCTGCTCGACCCGGCGCGCATCGGTGTCTCCCTGTCCGAGGAGCTTCAGCTGCACCCCGAACAGTCCACCGACGCCTTCGTGGCGCACCACCCGGAGGCGAAGTACTTCAATGTCTGACCTCTCTGCCGTTCTGTGGGACATGGACGGCACGCTGCTGGACTCCGAGAAGCTCTGGGACATCCCGCTCTACGAGTACGCGGAGAAGCTCGGCGGCACCTTGTCCTTGGAGACCCGCGAGCGCATGGTCGGCACCAACGTGCCCACGACGATGCGCCTGCTGTTCGCCGACGTCGGCATCGAGCCGTCAGCCGACGACCTGGTGGACGGCGCCGCGTGGATCTCGCGCCGCACCGAGGAGGTCTTCCGCGCGGGCCTGCCCTGGCGTCCGGGCGCTCAGGAGGCGTTGCGCGCGGTGCGGTCGTCCGGCGTGCCGATGGCCCTGGTCACGTCGACCGAGCGCGCGCTGACCGAGGTCGCGCTGGACACGATCGGCCGGGATCTCTTCGACATCACGGTGTGCGGCGACGAGGTGGACGGGCTGAACAAGCCGCTGCCCGAGCCGTACCTGAAGGCCGCGCGGCTGCTGGGTGTCGAGGCGGCGCGGTGCGTGGCGATCGAGGACTCGCCGACCGGTGTGGCCGCCGCCGTTGCCGCCGGGTGCATCGTTCTGGTGGTGCCGTGCGACGTCGAGGTCGAGCCGGGGGAGCGGCGGATCTTCCGCGAGTCGCTCGTCGGCGTCGACCTGGACGTGCTGAAGACCCTCTGACGCAACGTGCGGTAAGCGGTTTCCAGAGTTCGGCCATCTGGTCCACTTCTGCCGCGGTGATCTCCGTGCCATAGTCGAGTGGTCGTGCTGGGGGCCGACATCTCGCTGGGGGGCGAGCTCGCGCTGATCGCGGGCGATCATCATGCCTTCTCGCGATCGATGCTGCCCTTGGCCAGGTTCGAGCTGCCTGGGGGATAGCTGTGACGGTACGAAGAAGTCTCATCACCGGCGTGGTCGCGGTCAGCGTCGCCACGTTCGCGTTGCACGCCGAGAGCATCGCCGCACCCGCCGGCAAACCCGGTGCCGTGGCGGAGATCCAGGAGATCTCGCCGCAGGTGCGGGCCAGGATGGCGGCGGAAGTACCGTTCGCGGACGCGGCGGACCGGATCGAGAAGGCCATCGCGCACAGCGGCGCGGACGGGCTTTCCGGCGTGGGCTTGGAGAACGAGAAGCTCGTCGTCTGGTGGAAGGGCGCTGTTCCCACCGAGGTCTCGCAGGAGATCAGCAGAGCCTCGGTCCCGGTCGAGGTGCGAGCGGCCGCGCACTCACGGCGTGAGCTGGAGGTCACGGCGGAGATCGTGGCCGCGCAGATGCGCGCGGACGCGAAGAGCCCGATTCACATGGTGCTGGTGCCGATCGACGGGAGCCGCGTGATCGCGGGCGCTGACCGCGCCGATGTCGCGGTGAGGACCTCGGGGACGGATGTGCCCGTCGAGGTCGTTGTGCGGAAACGCGCTCACACCACGGCAGGCCCGGCGACGCGCTACAACGACGGCTGGGCCGGCAACAACTTCGCGCCGTTCTCCGGCGGAGGCGCGATCATCAACGCGGACAACGGCGCGCGCTGTACGGCGGGTTTCGGTGTGCAGAACATCGCGGGAGCCCAGTTCCTGCTGACCGCGGGGCACTGCGGCAGGGTCAACGGCGCCTGGTTCAACGGCAACCGGAGCCGCAGCATCGGTACGGCCCGTCACGAGCACGTCGCGCACGACCTGCTGCTCATCCCGACCAGCGCGGACAACTGGATGTGGGACGGCGGCGCGACCACCGGGAACTTCACCAAGCGGGTGGACGGCTGGGCGGAGGCACGACCGGGCTTCGCGGTGTGCCACTCGGGTTCGACGAGCGGCGCGGTGTGCAACTTCACCAACTCGAACAACTTCGTGTACTCGTACTGCGACAACGACGCGTACGGCAACTACGAGTGCTACAACGACATGGTCTACGCGGACTACGAACCGGGCGGGACCGGTTCCCGCGACGGAGACAGCGGAGGTCCCGTCTTCACGCTGGTGGGCAGCAACGCGGTGAGGGCGGTGGGCACGCTCGACGGCAGCGGCGACGGTTTCATGATTTACCAGGACTTCCTGACCGCGACACGGGACTTCGGCATCACCACGATCGGCTGACCAGGAGAACGGGGCGCCGGAGAAATCCGGCGCCCCGACCCAACCGAATGCGTGTCCAGTGGGGTAGATCCAGTATGAACACCGTGTCCGGCCGCGAGGAGTTCGCCGACTGGGTCTCGCCGCATCTCACGGCGATGGCCCGGCTGGCCGCGCGGCTGGCACCCGACGCGGATCGCGACGACGTCGTCCAGGACGCGTTGGTCCGGGCCTGGCTCAAGCGCCACCAGTTCGACGAGCGGCGCGGCACGCCGTCCGCGTGGCTGCTGGCGATCACGGCCGACCAGGCGGGCAAGGCCCGGTCGCGGGCGGGCAGACGCCTGGCCGCGGTCCCGGACGAGCCCGCCTGCGGTGGTGACGAGGACGGGCTCGATCTGCGGCGTGCGCTCGACCGGTTGACCGGGCGGCAGCGCCTCGCCGTCGACTGCGTCTACTTCGTCGGCTTGACGGTGGTGGAGACGGCCGCTGTCATGCGCTGCGCCGAGGGCACGGTGAAATCCACGCTGGCTGACGCTCGCGCCAAGCTGCGTGTCCTGCTGGAGGTGGCCGGATGACCGATCCCGTGGACGAACTGCTGCACGAGGAGGGTGCGCGCTGGCGGGCGGAACAGCCGCCTGCGCCGCGTCCGGACGTGACCCGCTGGCGGAACCGCCGCTGGCTGACCGTTGCCGTGGCGGCGGGCGTGGTGCTGATCGCGGCGGGCGGTGTTCACGCGATCACGAGGCCTGCGGAGTCCGTGCCGTTCGGCGTCGCCGAGGACTCCTCGCTGGTCGTGCGCGAGGGCGCCGAGGTGGAGGCGACCGGCCGGATCACCGGCACCCCGATGCGATTCTGCGCTCCTGCGGCCACCTCGGCGATCAACGCGGGCACCTGCCGGTTCAGCGTGCCGGTCACCGGGCTCGACACGGCTCCGGACGGCGTCGTGCGGCTGCGCGGCGTCTGGAAGGCGGGCGTGCTGGAGGTGAGGCAGCGCCTCGACCCGCTGCCGGATCCCGTGCGCGACTGGGGCACGCCGTGTGCGCCACCGGCCGGCGGTTGGCGTTCCGGCCAGGCGGACGGCAAGGAACTGCACAGCTATGTCCTCGACCAGCACCCCGAGCAGTTCCGCAGGCCGTGGGCGTCCTTCCCGGACGGTCAGAACGGCGTCGACGTGCTCGTCGTCGAAGTCGTCGCAGGTGACGTGCAGGCGGCAGGCCGGGAGCTGAAGTCGCGCTACGACGGCAACCTCTGCGTCGTGGACGCGGCGGGCAAGCCGAGCCTGAAGGACCAGAAGGGCATCCGTGACGCGGTGTTCGAGCCCTTGCAGGCGATCATGCGCGACCAGGCGAACGGCGTCTACGGGCTCGGCGGCACCGACACCGTGCAGGTCGACCTGGTGATGCTCACGCCCGCGCTGGCCGAGCGGTTCGAGCGGATCAGCCCGGCGCTGGAGCTGCGCCCGTGGTTGCGTCCGGTGCGCTGACGATCGGGGTCCAGCACTCCCGGGGGACGAGCGTCGGCGACGTCGGCGCCCATTCCGGCACACCCGGCAAGGCTCGACCGGCTGGTGTGTCCACCGGTTTGGTCGTCGGCAGGTCGAGCCACGTCCTGCGCTCCGGCCCGAGATCGCTCGACACCGGGAACATCATCCCCACGCCCTGCCGCAGCCGGATCTCCCCGGCCAGCTCGGCGGCCCGCGGCGTGGCGACGACCCACTCCCGCAGCGGCCCCCACAGCCACAGCGCGGGCCCGTCCGAGAGGTCCATCCTGATCTCCGTCTGCCCGTCGGCCGCACACCGGCGGATCGGCGCGAGGCCGCCGCGCAGCGTGCCCGCCCGGACCACGTGCCAGGCAGCCAGCGGCACGTGCAGCGACGCACTCACCGGTGTTTCGGTGACCAGGCCGGGCGGCACCGGCTCGTAGCCCAGGAACGTCCTGCGCACCGACACCGAGAACCGCACTCCGTTGGCGAGCGGCTCAGTGATCACCGGCAGCGTCTCCGGATACGGCACCGAGGTGGGCACGAAAGGTGGCGATGGCGGCGTGCCCGGCGACGGCTCGCCGACCGGCCCCGGACTCATGGCCTGCCACTTGCCCTTGTCCGGCTCCGGCGGCGCGAGCTCCGCGCCGCCCGGTGCGAAGCCGGACGGCCCGGCGACCCGGAGCGTCGGGTTGATCTTCCACACGTCGGCCGCCGCCCAGCCGCCGTGAAGAGCCACCCGGCGGCGGCGGCGTTCGATCTCGGCGGCCAGACCGCGCGGATCCGGCGTGGGCACGATGATGTCGGCGTTGTAGCGGATCCAGACGGCCGGTCCCGGTGGCAGCACGACCTTCGTCCGCAGGCCGTCGCGCTGGTCGATCAGGTACTTGAGCTCCTTGCGCAGCTCGCCCGGCTGCACCAGGAGCACAGCGGCCAGCGGCGTGCCGAACACCGGCGAGTCGACGGGAGCGCCGGCGACGAGGCGGCTGAAGTACACGCGGTCCTGCTCGATCACCACGGCCACGTCGGGGGACAGCGGCACGATGATCGGGGCGTCGTTCATCGGCGCAGCTCCGGTGGCAGCAACAGGATCAGCGCGTTGAGGTAGTTCGCGGCCGGACCGTCGTACCCCAGGCCCCTGCGATGCACGGTGATCCATCCGTCCCGCAGTTCGAGGAACCCAGTCGACTCGCGAGGCGCGGCTGTCAGCGCGGGCGTCATCCGCCGGACGAACGCGAGATCGTCGCAGAACACCAGGAACCTGTCGTCGAACGACGGCATCCCCACCGCCACCGCGCCGTCGTTGCGGTCGTCCAGCTGGTTCGTGCCCCGAACGGAGACGCGCAGGGGAGGGCACGGGCCGATGGCCGTGCTGATCCACACGAACCTGTCCTCCGTCCTGCTCCCGGCGTAGGTCTCCTGGCCGACACCGCGCATCTCCCAGTGGACCGTGAAGGTCCGGCCGTCGAAGGTCTGCTCGGTGGTCTCCCGCCTGCCGCCGAACATCAGATGTCGAGCTCCTCGTCGGTCTTCGACGACTCGTCGCCCTTGGTGCCGTACGAAACGGCCTGGTAGATGCCGTCCGCGTATCCTGCGACCTTGTTCGCGATCTTGACCGGGTCGGTGTACTCCGAGCCCTTCGGACCGCTCTTGTCCAGGCCGATCGCCTTCTTCGCCTGGTCCTGCACGGCCTTGTCCAGCGCCTTGCCGAACGTGCCCGGCTTCTCCTTGGCGCCCTCGACGAACGCCTTGCCGATCTTCGACTCGCGCAGCACCTCGCGGATCCGCTTCAGCACGTTCATGATCTTCTGGATGATCGAGCGGACCTTGTTGACCTCGTTGCCGGCCTTCGCGGTCGAGATCCCGGCTTCGACCGGCGTGGCGGCGGCCGCGGCTGCTTCGGACGCCCCGCAGGTCGGGATGGCGGCGAGCTGCGCGGCGATCCAGGTGACGACCAGCCACTCGATCAGGTCGCTCAGGATGCCCTTGATGATGTCCTCGGCGACCTGCATGAACATCGAGCTGCCCTGCAGGATCGACGCGATGTGACCCGCCGTGGCCGCCGTGCCCTCGATGCCGTGGTGGAAGCCGCCGAGCTTCTGCGCGGCCTTGTCACCGGCCTCGGACTTCCAGCTCTGCAGGCCTTCCTTCAGCTTCTCGTCGAAGGTGCGGGCCAGGTCCTCGGTCTGCTTGGCGATGTCGTTGAACGTGCCCGCTGCCTTGCTGGTCGCGGCCGGGTCGCCGGTGACCAGGTCGACGGCCTGCTTCAGCGGCGCGACGACGTCCAGCAGCCAGCCGAGTCCCTTGGAGATCAGGAAGTTGAGCGGGTCGGAGATCGCACCGGCGAGCTTCATGCCTTCCTGCATGAAGTCGTTCATGTCGGAGACGACCGAGACGACATCCTTGGCGATCGCCTCGCCGTCACCCTTCTTGAGGTCGTCGGCCAGCTTGGAGCTGTCCTTCATGAGCGAGTAGCTGCTGCCGCCGAACGGAACGGACTTCGCCGCCTGCTTGCCGACGTTGCCGCCGGAGTACTGGTCGGTGTAACTGCCGAGCACCGCGCCGGCGTTCGAGGGCGCCTTGCCGCCCGAGATCATCGGTGGTGCGGTCGCGCTGTCCAGGCCTGACCGGAGGGTTTTGCCGAACACGTCGGTGGTCGTCTGCTCGTGTCCCGCGTAGGTCTGCGCGGTGGCGGAGAGGGCGGAATCGATCTTGCCGAACCCCTCGGTCATCTTGCCGAAGTGGCCGTGCAGGTCGGCGAGCAGCTCGTCGTACTGCTGATAGAGGCCGAGCAGGTGGCCGAGTGCGCCCCAGCTGACGGCGGGCACGGACGCCGAGGTGGCCGTGTCGTTGAGCTTCGTCGAGGTGCCGGAGAGGGCGCCGACCGTCTTGGCGCACCGGGCCAGTTCGTCCGGGTGCACCACGAAGCCGGTCACCAGCGATCATCCCTGCGGTAGATGCTGCCGGTGTCATCGTCGTCGTCCGCCGGGGGACGCGGGCGAGCGGGCGGATCGGCGGGCCGGCCGAAGATCTCCTCCTGCGTCTTCTGCACGCGTTCGGCGATCGCGAAGTCGGTGTGGCCCTGCACGATCTCGGCCTGCTGACGCGCGGCGGCCGCGACGGCCTGCTGCAGCGTGGTCATCACGGACTGCGAGAGCTGGGACGGCGACAGCTTCCCGGCGTCCTCGGTGAACCGGATCTCCTTGATGGAACCGGACAGACCCGCGACGACCGTGACGGCGCGGTCGGGGGACTGGACGCTGGCCTCGACCGTTCTGAGCTCCGTGCCCATCGACTCGTAACCGGCGGCACGGGCGTCGGCCGCGCGGTTGGCCTGCTCGAAGAACTCGAGCTTCTGACGCATCTGTTCCAGCAACTCAGCGCTGTCGGCCATGCACCGAACGTACCAATGGCGCCTGGGCGGGGTGGCCGTACCCTCGGCCACCCCACACAAACAGGCGACAGCGGCTTTATCCGCGGCCTTGGTCCTGCGCG
>NZ_JBEXPJ010000236.1:0-11716 GCF_040611995.1 Lentzea sp. NPDC006480 | reverse complement strand
CACGCCGCCGGTAGCAACGCCCGCTCCGTCCACGAACGACACCGGCGCCGGCACGTCCGGGAGCGCGTTGACCGGTACGCACACCTCCGAGTTCCTTGAGGTCGCGGATGATCATCCACTGGTTGCCGCCGGGCCACGATGTCGACGAACTCGGCCAGGCGGGGGTCGTCGCCCAGTTTGAACACCGAGATCGTGGCGCCCAGGCGGGCCAGGGCGTCGACCTCGTTCAGCGTCTTGGTCAGGGTGCGAGGTAGCGGCGGGTAGTTGAACTCGGCGTCGCCGTCGGGTTCGAGGTGGGCGGTGGGTTCGCCGTCGGTCACCACGAGCACGACAGGTTGCGCGTCGGGGTGGCGGCGCACATGCCGCCCGGCCAGCAGCAACGCGTGGTGCAGGTTGGTGCCTTGCTCCCACACGCCTTCCAGAGACGTCAGCTGGCCGATGTCCACGGCTTCGGCGTAGCGGCCGAACGTGACCAACTGCAAGGCATCGGTGCGGAAACGGGTGCGTACGAGGTGATGCAAGGCAAGGGCCGTGCGCTTCATCGGCACCCAGCGGCCGTCTTGCACCATCGACCAGGAGGTGTCCACGCACAGTGCGACGGCCGCGCGCGTGCGGTGTTCGGTTTCTGAGACCTCCAGGTCGACTACGTCCAGGGACATCGAGCCTGAGCGCAGAACAGAGTTGCGCAACGAACGCGGCACGTCCCACGGCTCGGTGTCGCCGAACTGCCACGGTCGCGAGGAGCCCATCAGCTCGCCCGCGGCGCCGGCCGAGACCGTGTCGCGGGAGCCCTGAGAGGAACGCAGCTGGTCGACGACGCCGCGCAGTGCGGTCTCGCCCAAGCGCCGCAACGCCTTCGGGGTCAGGCGCAGCGAGCCGTCCGGCGCGCGCTCCACGATGTTCTGCTGGCGCAACGCCTTTTCGAGCTCGGCCAGGCGGCGCGCGTCAACCGAGGCCGACGAGCCCAGCTGGCGTTCCAGCGCCTCCAGGTCGATGTCCTCCAGGCGCGCACCCGGATACGACTGGCCGAGCTGCTCGGCCAGCGCGTCGAGCTCGGCGAGGTCGGCCATCGCCTGCGCGCCCTCGCCCAGGCCCAGCGGATCCTGGCCGCGGAAGCGGGCGGAAGACGTCCAGTCCTCGCCAGGACGCAACTGCTGCAACAGAGAGTCCAGAGTGGACAGTTGCGAGCCGATCCCACCGAAAGCCTGCTGGGACAACGCGGACAGCTCGGCCCGCTGCTCGTCGGTCATCGAGTTCATCATGCGTTGCGCCGCAGCAGAACGAGCGGCCAGGGCGTCGATGAGCTCGTCGACGTTGCGCGGGTTCTCCGGGAAGAAGTCGCCGTGCTTGCGCATGAAGTCGTCGAACAACCGCGGCGTGTCAGGAGAACCGGCCGCGTGCGCCTCCAGCAAGGAGTTCAGGTCGGCGAGCATGCGCCGGATGCGCTTCACGTCGTCCGAGTCCACATTGGACAGCGCTTCCTTCATGCCCTGGAAGCGCTGGTCCAGCAGCTCACGACCGAGCAACTCACGAATCTGCGAGAAAGCCTCGCGAGCCTCGGAAGAACGCCAGTCGTAGGACGACAGCTCCTGCACGGCCGCGGCGGTACCGGGCGGCAAAGCGTCGAGCTGGGCCTCGCGGAAACGCGCGTCATCGGACGGATCCGGGAACAACGCCCGCCGCTCCGCCTCCAAAGCCTGCTCCAGCAAGCGACGGACCTCGGACAACGTCCCGTCCAACCGGTGCCGCCGCTGGATCGACGACCGCCGCTGCCACAGCCGCGACGTCAGGTCGTCCAGTCCGCGCGTGCCGTCGACGCCGCGCCGCAACAGCTCGCGCAGAGCCGAGGAAGGCGACGCGCCCTCCATGATCTCGCGGCCGAGCTCGTCGACGGCCGCACGCAGGTCCACGGGTGGCGCCAGCGGATCGGCGCCCCCGCTCCAGCGTCCGTACCGGTACCTCATCCGTACACCGATCGGTCGTCGTCGGAGTTCTTCGCCAGGTGGCGGGTCAGGTACAGCGATTCCAGAGCCAGCTCCACGGCCGAGGCGATGCGGCCGACCGGATCCTTCGGGCCGGCACCCATCCGCGCGGCGACCTCGTGCAGGATCGGCAACTCCGGCAGAGCAGCCAGAAGATCACCGGCGTGCACGCGATCACCCGTAGCCACCGGGTGGCCGTCGGACACGACCTCGGCCAGAGCACGAAGGTTCAACCCGGCCAGGCGAGCGCGCGCGGTGTCGGCGATCGAGCGGCGCAGCAGGTGCACGAGCACCTCGTCCTCGCGCCCCTCCTCCCCCGCCTCGAACTCCAGCTTGCCGCGCAGCACGTCCGGCACCGACTCCAGGTCGACCGGACGCGCGATGGCCGGGGTCTCGCCGATCAGCGCGGAACGGCGAAGTGCCGACGCCGCAACGGTTTCCGCCGCGGCCACCGCGAACCGGGCCGACACGCCCGAGCGCTGGTCGATCGACGACGACTCGCGCAGGTGGCGGACGAACCGGGCGATGATCTCCAGCAGGTGGTCACCGACCTCGGCGACCAGCGAGGCTTCCTGGCGCACCAGGTCGACCTCGGCGTCCACCTCCAACGGGTAGTGCGTGCGGACCTCGGCGCCGAAGCGGTCCTTCAGCGGCGTGATGATGCGGCCGCGGTTCGTGTAGTCCTCGGGGTTCGCGGTGGCCACCAGGAGCACGTCCAGCGGCAGGCGCAGCGTGTAGCCGCGGACCTGGATGTCGCGCTCCTCCATCACGTTCAGCAGCGCGACCTGGATGCGTTCGGCCAGGTCAGGCAGCTCGTTGATGGCGATGATGCCGCGGTGCGCACGCGGCAGCAGGCCGAAGTGGATGGTCTCCGGGTCACCGAGCGAACGCCCCTCGGCCACCTTCACCGGGTCGACGTCGCCGACGAGGTCACCGACGGACGTGTCGGGCGTCGCGAGCTTCTCGGCATAACGCTCGTCGCGGTGCCGCCACACCACCGGCAGGTCGTCGCCGAGCTCCAGAGCACGGCGCTTCGACTCCGGCGTGATTGGGTCGAGCGGGTGTTCGCCCAGCTCAGAGCCCTCGATGACGGGCGTCCACTCGTCGAGCAACGACACCAAAGTGCGCAAAAGCCGCGTCTTGCCCTGTCCGCGCTCACCGAGCAGGACGACGTCGTGGCCGGCCAGCAGAGCGCGTTCCAGCTGCGGCAGCACCGTGCGGTCGAAGCCGACGATGCCGGGCCACGGGTTCCGCCCCTCGCGCAGTGCCGCGAGGAGGTTCTCCCTGATCTCGGTCTTGACGCCGCGCGGCAGGTGCCCGGCGGCGCGCAGTTCGCCCGCCGTGCGGGCCAGGTTCTGGGTCACGCAGACGACGCTACGCACCCGAACCTGGCCCGTCGACGTGGAGCGACTCCAGCCGCTAGGCCAGACCCGCCCGAACGGCGTTCAGCAGTATGCGCGACTGAGCGGGGTCGTGCGCGAGAGCACCGTTGAAGCACAAGGAACTCGCGGCGAACACCCACCCTCCGTTCGGCTTCGGCGTCACGCACATCTCCGCACCGTGGTCCTGTTCGCCGTGAGCGAAGCGGACGACGCCCGGCGCCTCGGGACCGGCGGCCGTACGCGTGTCGACCTCCCAGCCGCTCGCCGCGAAGTTGTAGCCCTCGCGGCCGAACCTGTCGCCGATCCTGAGGCCGGTCCCCTCCAGGAACGGGTGGTCGGCGTCCACGACGTACGGATGCATGTCCATGTAGGAGTAGCTGTCGTACGCGACGCCGAGCACCTGCGACTCGGGACGCCCCTGGTCGCGCCACAGCCAGCGGTTGCCGTCCACGTTGCGGTGCAGCACGAACCCACCGGCGGCGTTGTAGTCGACGCGCTCGTACATGCCGTTGCCGCCCGTGTAGACGACACGACCGCCACCGGCGAGGTAGTTCTCCAACGCCGTGCGCATCTCCGGCGTCCAGTACTCGGGGTGCGTCGCCAGCACGAGCACCTTGTACTGCGCCAGCCACGACGGGTTGTGCAGGTCGAGATCCTGGTAGCAGTCGTACGCCACGTTGTTGTCGGAGAACCACTTCATCAGCAGCAGGTCACCGTAGAACCGGACGTCGATGAACCCAGGCGCCTCGACGTAGGCGTTCGCGAACGGCCGCTGCGTGGTGATGCGGCGACGCGCGGCGCGTTCGTCCCAGCTGTACTGGAAGTGCCCGCCCCAGTGGTTGTAGGCGTTGTGCGTCAGGTACGGCAGCAACAACGCGACCTTCCGCGCAGGCTGCCGGGGCTTCACCACGAACGGGATGTACTGCCGCAAGCCGTGTGCGCCTTCGAGGCGGACGACGTGGAAGCCGGACTCCCAGTCAGCGCCCACGGGCACGGTGAAGTCCGTCTGCCACCCGGCACCGTTCTCGCGGTAACCAGCCCGCAGCAGCTGCCGGCGACCCGTGAACGTGCGCGGCGCCCACATCTCGTGCGCACCACCCTGCTCGATCGGCCCGGTCAGCCGCAGCACGCTCGCCTGGTAGCTGTCGAACGTCGTCGACACCCGGACCGGCAGCTGATCACCGGCCGAGACCGACCACGCGGTGTACCCCTGCAGGTTCGCGGCACGCGTCACGGTGAAGCCGGTGCCGACGACCTTGCCGTTGCCCTCCGTCCACACCACGCCGTCGCGGTCGATCGTGGTGTGGTTCTGCAGCTTGTACCAGGCCAGCTGGTGGTCCGGCTGCGTGTGGTCGCGGTTGACCCACACGACGTAGACGACGCCGTTCTCCGCGAACCGCTCGACGCAGCCGCCCAGGTCGAAGCCGGTGCCGATGTGGATCGGCTGGCCGTCGTTGGCCCACGCGCCGGGCCCGTTCGTGCCGTCACCCGCGAGATAGCGGAACCAGTGCAGCACCGCACCGTGCCGCATCCCGTAGATGACGCCGTGCTGATCCGCGAAGTAGCCGTCGTAGTCGCGCCGGCCGGTCGCGATCTTCTGCCCGACACCGTTGTTGGCCCACGCCCCGGAGCCGTTCGTGCCGTCTCCAACAACATATCGGAACCAGTACATGTCACCCTGCGCGTCGACCGCGTAGATCACGCCGTCCCAGCCGCCGAACACGTATGAGTAATCGCGGAAACCCGTGTGGATGATCTCGTTCGTGTTCTCGTGCCAATAGCCGGCACCCGTTGCAGCGTTCGTGAGAACCCACTTGTGCCACCAGATCGTGCCGTCACCGCAGAAGCCGAACAGCTGGCCGTCCTGCGAGGCGAGCACGGTCGGGTGAATCTGCCAGCCGGACCCGATCTCCCGGCCGTTGCCGTCCGCCCAGGTGGGGCTGCCGTCGTTGCGCCCGTTGTGCTTGAACCACTTCAGCCGGCCGTCGGCGTACAGCGCGTAGATCACGCCGTTGCCGCCGGGCACGATCTGCAGCAGCCGCTGTTCCGGATCTTCCGCGGCGGCCTGCGCGGTCCCCTGGTTCGCCACGACGAGAGCCGCTCCGGCGAGCGCGCCCTTCAGCACCGTTCTGCGCGCGAATGTCCTGTTTTCCTGATCCCCCAGATCCATGACCACATCGTGCAGCAGAATGCGGGGCGATGAGCAACAGTGTGGATTTCAAGTGGGCGCCGTCACCGGCGGACTGGCGGGCCAGCCTGCGGGCGATGGTGCCGATGTTCAAGTGGGCGCCGTGGTTCGCGGTTGCACTGGGCGTGATCTCGCTCGTGCTGCTGTTCGGTTTCGACGACGAGATGTTTCCCGTCGCGGTGTTCGGCCTGGTGTGCGCGCTGGTCATCGGGTTCATGGAGCCGGTCGCGGTGTGGTGGCGGTTCTCCTCCGACGAGATGATCAGCCGGACCGTCGTGGGCAGCGCCGACGACCAGTCGTTCCGGATGGCCGTGGGCACCGCGGTGCGCGAGGAGATCGTCTGGGAGGAGCTGCCGGGCTGGACCGAGACGCGGCAGGGTTTCGTGCTGGACACGCTCGACGCGGCGTCGCTCTCGGTGCCACATCGGGCCTTCGCGTCCGATGAGGACCTCACGTCGTTCCGCACGCTGCTCGAACAGCACATCGGCCCGGCCAACTAGGTGTCTCGGATCAGGCACACCGGGTGGGGCACACGGGCCGAGGCCACGTAATCTCGTCCCGTGTCCTGTGCGAGTGCCACGCTGGTCGTGTGGACGTCGGGATGGCTGCACGGTTTGGCCGCCGCCGACGACGTCCTCGACGCCCTGCACACGTGGGCCGAGCAGCACGAGGTGGTGGCCGACGACGACGGCACCGCCACGGCGCTCGACCTCCCCGGTCCCGACGAGGCCCCGGTGGGCCCCGCCCTGCTGCTGGCCGCCCTGCGGCGCGCGGGCGCGACCTCCGCGCGGCTCGCGTTGCCCATACCCGGCGACGTGCGCGGCCTGGGCGGCAAGGGCCCGCTCTCGACGTGCGCGCTGCGGTCCGGCGAGGCGCTCGTGATCCCGTCCGTGCACGTCGGCCTCGTGCCGAAGATCGTGGCGGACGGCGTGATGCGCTGGACCGTCTTCGACCTGCCGTCGTCCAACGGCCTGGAGCACATCCCGATCGGGGAGGCCGAGCACGGCCTGGGTGCCGCCCTGCGCGAGGCGACGGCCGCCCTGGCGTCCCTCGACGTGGCCAAGCACCGCCCGAACGTGCGCAAGGAGATCACCGACCTGGCGACCGCGAACTCACGCCTGCCGTGGCCGGACGCGATGCCCCCGCGCGCGCTGCGGGTGCTGCAGCGCGCCGCCGAGGTGGACGCGATCCTGTCCGTGGCGCGCTCGGACGCGCCGGGCGGGGCCATGTCGGCGTCGGCGATGAGCGCGCGGACCGACGCCTTGAAGCCGGTGTCGGAGGCGGTGCGGCGGGCTCGTTGTGCCGCGGTGGACGAGGCCGTGCGCGTGCTGGCCGACAGCGGCGCCGGCCGGCACTAAGGAGTACGGCGTCGAAGCGTCACCGCGCCGAGCACCAGCGCGAGGAGCCCGCACGCCGCCACGATCGCGAGGTTGCGCACGAGTTCGCCGGTGATGTCGCTCGACGTCGTCACCGCGGTCAGTGCGTCGACCGCGTAGGACAACGGCATGATGTTGGACAACCACTCCAACACGGGCGTCATCGCCTCACGCGGCGAGAAGAGGCCGCACAACAACACCTGTGGCATCACGAACAACGGCATGAACTGCACGGCCTGGAACTCGGTGCGGGCGAACGCGCTCGCGAAGAGTCCGAGAGCCGTGCCCAGCAACGCGTCCAGGCCCGCGATGACGACGAGCAGCCACACCGAGCCACCGATCTCCAGGCCGAGCCAGGTGAGCGAGATGCCGACCGCGACGAGGACCTGGACGAGCGCCACCACGCCGAACGCCAGCGCGTAGCCGAAGAGCAGGTCGAGCTTGCCGATCGGCATGGTCATGAGGCGTTCCAGCGTTGCCGTGGTGCGTTCGCGCAGGGTCGTGATCGACGTGACGATGAACATGATCGCGAACGGGAAGACCGCGAGCAGGGCCGGTGCGGCGCGGCTGAAGGCGGCTTCGGAGTTGAAGACGAAGCGCAGCAGGATGAGCAACAGCGACGGCATCAGGATCATCAGGGCGACCGTGCGGCGGTCGTGCCGGAACTGGTTCAGGATGCGCGCGGTCGTCGCGAGCAGAATCGAGGTGTTCACGCCGCCTCCTTCGCCCGGACCAGCGACAGGAACGCCTGCTCCAGGTCGCCCGTGCCGGTCAACGACAGCAACGACGTGGGTGTGTCGTCGGCGAGCAATGCGCCGTCACGCATCAACAGCAGGCGTTCGCAGCGTGCGGCTTCGTCCATCACGTGGCTGGACACCAACAACGTGACGCCACGGGCAGCCAACGAACGGAACAGCGTCCACAGCTCGTCACGCAGCAACGGATCGAGGCCGACGGTCGGTTCATCGAGGACCAACAGCTCCGGCTTGCCCAGCAACGCCACGGCCAAGCTCGTCCGCGACAGTTCGCCACCGGACAACGACGACACGAGCTGCGACTCATGGCCGCCCAGCCCGACCTCGGCGATCACGCGCTGAACGTCGGACCGGGGCGCGCGCAACACCGCGCAGAAGTAGCGGAGGTTCTCGGCCACGGTCAGATCGGCGTACACGGAGGGGCTCTGCGTCGCGTACCCGATCCGGTTGCGCAGGCTCGGGTTGCCGGCGGGCGCGCCGAGCACCGAAACCGAACCGCCGGACACGATCTGCACGCCCACGACCGAGCGCATCAACGTCGTCTTGCCGCAGCCGGACGGGCCCAGCAACCCGGTGACACTGCCGTGCGGGATCGAGCAGCTCACATCCCGCAGGACCAGACGCTTGCCCCGATGCACCCGGAGCCCGGTGACCTCAACGGCCCCAGAAGTCGTCACTGAACTGGTCATGCAGCCAATTCTTCGCTCGTTGAAAAAGTTCTGTCCAGCCTCTTGACCGGTTCGCAACACAACGGGGCTCTTGGCTTTTCCCGCTGAGCACGCGATCATGCGCTCAGCGCTGACCTGGGGGCATCGCTGGTCTGGGGAGACACCACATCGAGGGCTTGCTTTCGTGTGCGCTTTCCAGCGCGCCCCGGAGACGTCAGCGAGGACGAACACAAGGGGCTGGGGGAAATGAGTCGAGTGAGACGGCGGGTGAGAACCTGCCTGGCGGGTGTCGCGGTGGTGGCAGCCGCAGTGGGGCTACCGGGCGCGGCGGCGGGGTTGTCCGGTGGGACGGTCGTGTCCGGCGGGCAGTACGGGTTCGTGGCCAGGGTCGCGCACTCGGGTGGGGCGTGCAGCGGCGCGCTGGTCGACCGGTTCTGGGTGATCACGGCGGCGTCGTGCTTCCCGGCCAACCCGCAGGGCGGCATGCCCGCCTCGCCGGTGAAGGTGACGCTGGGCGACGTGGACCTCGGCCGCGGTACCGGCACGACGGCCGACGTGGTGGAACTCGTGCGCCGGGGCGATCGCGACGTCGTGCTGGCGAAGCTCGCGGCACCGGTCGTGGACGTGGCACCGGTATCGCTGGGCACCGCGGCGCCGGTCGCGGGACAGGCGTTGCAGGTCAGCGGGTTCGGCCGGACGGCCACCGAGTGGGTGCCCGACAAGCCCAGGATCGCACCGTTCTCGGTCAGTTCGGTCGACCCGCTGCGGTTCACGAGCACCGGGGCGAACGGTGTCGACACCTGCAAGGGCGACGCGGGCGGGCCGGCGCTGCGCACCAGCGGCGGCGTGGTCGAACTGGTCGGGGTGAGCACCACCTCGTGGCAGCACGGCTGCCTGGCGGTCACGGAGTCCCGGCAGGGCAGCACGCACGCGCGCATCGACGACATCGCCGCCTGGGTCAGGGACACGGCCGCCACCACGGCCGTCGCGGAGCCGGCGCCGGTCAGCTTCGGCGAGGACGTGCACGTCTTCGCCGTGGGCGCGGACCGGCAGCTGCACCAGAAGGTGCTGCGACGCGGCCAGGGCTGGACGGACTGGGCACCGCTCGGCGGCAACCTCGCCGGGCCGGTGGCGGTCCACGTCCGCGGCCAGGAGCTGCACGTGTTCGCTCCCGGCGCGGACGGCAAGCTGTGGCACCGAGTCCTCACGAACGGCTCCTGGGCCGCGTGGGAGAACCTCGGCGGTTCGGCGGCGGGCCGCCCGGTGACCATCGAGTTCGAGAACGGCCTGCACGTGTTCGTGCGCGCCGCCGACGGACGCTTGGCGCAGAAGAAGTACGAGCAGGCCTGGTCGGGGTGGACCGACCTGGGCGGCGTGATCTCCGGCAACCCGGCGGCGTTGCTGTTCCGCGGGTCGTTGTACGTCTACGGACGCGGCGAGCCGTCCGGGCACGTGTTCCAGAAGGCGTTCCACCCGAACCAGGGCTGGCGGGAGTGGGAGGACCTCGGCGGGGTCGTGTCCGGCAGTCCCACGGCCGTCGAGTACGGCGGGGCGATCTACCTCCACGCCGTGGGCGACTCGGGGCACGTGTTCCAGAAGGTCCACGTACCCGGCCAGGGCTGGATGGCGTGGGAGGACCTCGGCGGAGTCGTGTCCGACAGCCCGTTCGTCACCACGTACGCCGGGTCGTTGCAGATCTACGCCCGCGGCGAGCCGTCCGGGCACGTGTTCCAGAAGGCCTACGACCCGAACCGGGGCTGGCTCGGCTGGTCGGACGTGGGCGCTGACGTCACGGGCGCCCCGGCGATCACCGTGAACGCCGACGCCTCACTGCACGTCTACGCCCGCGACAAGGCGACCGGACACGTCGTGAACCGGCCGTACGTCTGGGGCGCGGACTGGCTGCCCTGGGCCGACCTCGGCGCGATGCACGGCGTCGTCCTGCGTTGATCGAGCGGGCCCGTCCGCGTTCAAGCGCGGGCGGGCCTCTTCGCGGGTTCGCAACACAACGGCGCACACGGCGCGCCGTTCACCGTGCAGCCGGCGACGGTGAACGAGGACAGCTTCCGCGCGGGAACACCCTCGGTGTGCTCGGCGACCAGCTCGACCACGAGTTCGGCGAAGCGCGGGTCGGAGTTCGGGGTGGCGGCGCGGGCGAACTCCACGCCGAGCTCGGCGCAGCGGTCGCGGGCCTCGGTGTCGAGGTCCCACACGACCTCGAGGTGGTCGGACACGAACCCGATCGGGCACACGACGACCCCGGTGACGCCCTTCGCGTGCAGGGCGTCGATGTGGTCGACGATGTCCGGTTCGAGCCACGGGATCTGCGGCGGGCCGGACCGCGACTGCCACACCACGTCGTACTCGGTGATGCCCAGCTCGGCGGCGACGAGCCTGGATGCCTCGACGACCTGGCGCGAGTAGCGGTAGCCGCCCTCTTCGGGCGGTCCGGCGGCCTTGTCGGCGGACACCGGCACCGAATGCGCGGTGAAGACGAGCCGATACGGACCGGACAAGGAGTCAGCGGCCGCACGGACGCCGTCGGCGAAAGCGGAGATGAACAGCGGGTGGTCGAAGAACTGGCGCAGCTTCACCAGTTCGGGGCCGCCGGGCACCGCGGCCAGCGCGCGCAGGATGTCCTCGTCGTACTGCCGGCACGCGGAATAGCCGCCGTAAGCACTCGTCGGGAACACGAGCGCCCTGCGCACCCCGTCCGCCTTCATCTGGGCGACGGTGTCCTCGACCATGGGGTGCCAGTTGCGGTTGCCGAAGTAGATCGGCAGCTCGAAACCGCGGGCCTTGACCGCCTCGATGGCGTCCAGGTTCAGGCGGTTGATCGGCGACACGCCGCCGAAGTGCTGGTAATGGGCTTCGACCTCGTCCAGCCGCTCCGGCGGCACGCCACGTCCGCGAACCACGTTCTCCAGGAAGGGGCGGACGTCCTCAGGACCTTCCGGTCCACCAAAGGACAACCAGAGCAGCGCGTCGAAACTCACCGGCCCATCAAATCAGACGCCGAATCCCCGCACGCGACGAGCCCGCGCCCGCTGTCCAAAGGGAACGCGGGGGCCCCGCGTTCCCTTTGGGGAAACGTGGGGCCCCCGCGTTCCGACAAGCAAGGACGGGTCAGAGGCCCAGGAAGTGGACGCCGCCGTCGACGAAGACCATCGAGCCGGTGGTGGCGGGGAACCAGTCGGACAGCAGGCCGCAGACCGACTTCGCGACCGGCGTCGGGTCGTCGACGTCCCACGAGAGAGGAGCCTTCTCGCCCCACATCTTCTCCAGCTCGACGAAGCCCGGGATCGACTTCAACCTGTGGTTCATCTCGGGCGGGCTGCAGGGTGGCAGTGCCGAGCGGGCCTACC
>NZ_JBEXPJ010000235.1:0-11788 GCF_040611995.1 Lentzea sp. NPDC006480 | reverse complement strand
CAGCCGACGATGCGGAACGCGGTCAGAAACCCCGGTTGAGGTGCCGCGTTCGCCAGCTCGAACATCCGCTGCAACGTCTGCTCGTTGATGATCACTCGTCGCGGACAGGCCGTCCGACAGCTCGCGCGCCATCTCCTGCCGCAGCTCCGAGTCGCCGAACAACACCGGTACCGGACCACCTGCCCGGCGCAGCGCGGCACCGAGCACGTCGGCGGCGTTGCGGGTGCGGCTCGCGAGCAGCACCGGCCGTCCGGCGGCCACGGCGTCGAGCGCCAGCGCGGCCAGCGTGTGCGTCTTGCCCGCTCCCGGCGGGCCGCCGACGACGGTGATCCGCGCGCGCCGGGCGTGCTCGACCGCGCGCATCTGACTGTGGCTCAACGGCAACGCCGAACTGACCGGGACCCTGGGACCGTCCAGCGCCTCACCGGCACCGTAAAGGGCCGCGAACGCCGTCGACTCCAGCCCGCGTTTGCCCGCCCAGTCGAACAACGCGGCACCCTGCTCGGTCTTCACCACCGGCTCACCGGCGTGCAGCCCCGCTCCCATCGCCACGACGAGCTCGCCGCCGGAGATCAGCCCCGTGGGGTCGTCGTGGACGATCGGCACGTTCTCGAACCCGGCCAGCCGCAGCGTCTCGGTGATCCACTGCTCGGTCGGCGCGAGCGCGGCCTCCCGTTCGGCGGTGCGAGCCCAGTCGTCGATCAACGGGAAGACCCCCGCGTCACCGGCGACGTGGTAGGCGTAGCCGAGCCCGATCCCGTGATGCAGCCGCACCGGCCGAGACACCAGCGGCAGGCACACCCGGCGCCGCTGACCACCGATCATCGCGGGTCCGGCGAGGAACGCCCAGCCCAGCCGCAGCAGCCGGTCCTCCTGGTGCAACGCGTCGAACGCGGCCAGGTGCGAGACCTCGTCGCGGGCGTGCTTCGGCGCGGTCCACGGGATCGGCGTCCACCCCGGCCCCTCCTGCACCGCCGTGATGGCCTGCCACGACGGCTCGTGGTCGCCCAGCCACAGCAGGCCCGCCGCCTTGCTGAGGTCGAGCTGGACCTTCTGCGGCTGCTCGGCGGCACTCAGCCGGGCCAGGGTGCGCAGGACAGCCGGAACGTTCACGCCCGCCATCTTTCCCGAACCACCAGGGCGAGCTGTGTGCGGTCCCGCAGGCCGAGCTTGCGCAGCGCGCTCGACACGTGGTTCTTCACCGTGCCCAGGGTGATGTGGAGCCGCGCGGCGATCTCCCTGTTGCTCGCCCCGGTGCCCACCAGCTCCACGACGTCCGACTCGCGCGAGGACAGCAGCTCGTGGCCGGGGAACGTGACCTTCGGCTGGACGACCTCGGCGACCAGCCGGGCCGCGACGGGGCCGTCCAGGATCATCTGCCCGGCCGCGACCTTGTGGATCGCCGCGACCAGGTCGTCCGGCGAGGTGTCCTTCAGCAGGTACCCGAGAGCGCCGGCCTTGAGCGCGCCGAAGATGTACTCGTCCTCCTCGAACGTCGTCAGCACGATGCACGCCACGTCCGGATGTTCGGCTTTGAGGACACCGATCAACGCGACGCCGTCCATCACCGGCATCCGCGCGTCGACGAGGGCGACGTCAGGGCGTGAGTCCATCGCGGCGAGCGCCTCCTCGCCGTTCGCGGCCTCGGCGACGACCTCGATGCCGTCCTCGATGTCGAGCAACGTCCGCAACCCGCGCCGCATCAGCTCCTGGTCGTCGACCAGCATCACCCTGATCATGCCGGGAGCTCGACCCGCAGCTCGAACCCGCCGGCCGCCCGGTTCCCGGCGGTCACGGCACCTCCCAGCGCCTCCACGCGTTCCCCCAGCCCGACCAGCCCGAAGCCGTCCACCACCTCGGCGCCCCGGCCGTCGTCGCCGATCACCAGCACCACCCGGTCCGGCGAGAAGCTCAGCTCGGCGGTCACCTCGGCGGCCTCGGCGTGGCGCAGCACGTTCGTCAGCCCTTCCTGAAACGCCCGGTACAGCACGATCTCCGCGTCTGGACCGAGCTCGCGTTCCTGGCCCGTCACCTGCAGCCGCACCCGCAGGCCGTCGAACGTCCTGGCGAGCTCCCTCAGCGCGTCGCTCCCCCGTCTGCCCTCCAACACGAGGGGACGCAACGCGCGCACGGACCGCCGTGTCTCCGTCAACGCCTCCATGGTCAGCAGTTTGGCCTGCCGGACCTCGTCCCACGCCCTGTCCGTCGCGCGCTCCCGGAGCCGTTCCGCGTTCTCCAGCCCCATTTTGACCACCGTCAGGTAGTGCCCCAACGAGTCGTGCATCTCCCTCGCCATGCGCGCGCGTTCCTCCGCGACGGCCAGCCGCCGGATCTCTTCCGCCTGCAACACCGCCTTGCGCACCGCCGCCGCCACGCTGATGCCGAACGCACACAGCACACCGACGATGGTCGCGCCGCGCAACGCAGTGACCCAGTCCTGGCCGTAGAGCGCCATCCCGCCCACGACGAACAACGCGACGGTGACCGCGAGCGTGCCGAACGCCCACCGCGTGCCGAAGACTTGCGTGACGTTCCCCAGTCCGATGAGCACCAACGGCGTGACAAGCCCACTACCGTCCACAGCTGCCAGCACCACACACACGATCACGAACGCGATGCTCACCGCCTTGCGCGTCGTCGTGATCTCCCACGGCAGCGCGAACCACAACGCGACCAGCACGGCCAGCAAGCCCGCGAGCGGCACGACCCCGAGCCAGGCCGGATAGGTGGGCGCACCGAGCAGATGGACGACGAGCACGGCCGGTGCCACGACCCAGAACAGCACGGTGAACAGCAGTGGACGCACTTCGGAGACGCTAGCGAGAAGGCCGCTCGCGCACATCGGACTTCGGTGACTGCCTGACCCATGACTTCGGTCATGGTCCGCTGCCTGTCCGCGGCTGGATGTGGTCCACGCGTCCGGTTCGCACAATCTCCAGGCATGCGAATTGTGTTGGCATTACTGGGTTTCGTCGCCACGATCGTGATCGTCGGCGCACTGGTCCAGCTCGCGACGGCCTCGTTGCCGATGACGGTCTCACTGGTCATCGGGGCCTCGGCGGCGTCAGTGAGCGTGTTCGGTCTGGTGTACCTGCTGCGGCGGCGCCTCGACCGCAAGCCGCAGGACCTGGTGCGCTTCGACCGCACCACAACACCGTTGCTCCTGTCGGGCATCGCGATCGCCGCGGCGGTGGCGCTGCTGGGCGGCGCGGTGAACGTGTGGCTGGGCAACGCCCGCTGGGGAGTGGACTGGGGTGGTGTCAGCATCCCGGTCGCGGTCATCTCCATCGCCGCGAGCACGCTGCTGGCCCAGGGGTTCCCGGAGGAGCTGGTGTTCCGCGGCTACATCTTCGCCAACCTGCGCGAGAGGATGCCGCTCTGGGCGACCGTCGTGGTCAGCTCGCTGATCTTCGGGTCCATCCACGTCTTCTCGCACGGCGGCGCGAACACCTTGACCGAACGGCTGGTCTACGCGCTGATGGCGGCCGGGTTCGGGCTGATGCTGGCGTGCTGCCGGGTGGTGAGCGGGTCGCTGTGGCTCGGTGTCGGGTTCCACGCGGGGCACGACGCGTTCGTGCGGATGTTCGTGACGCTGCGCCCCGACGCGTTCATCGGGGCGCAGCTCGTCACCTTCGGCGCGCTGGTGCTCGCCGCCTACCTCACAGGGTCAGGCTCCAGGGGCCGATCGTTCCGGCGTCAGCCGTCGCCGCGTCCCTGACCTGGAGCTCCCAGGTGCCGTTGCGGGCTGGTGTCGGGCCGGCCCGCGGGTTGTGCGCCTTGACTTCGCAGGTCCTCAGCCGGCGAGCGCGAAGAGTTCGTCCGGACGGCCCGACTGCTTGAGGACCGCGAGGGACTGCTTCTCCAGCTGGCGGATCCGCTCGCGGGTCAGGCCGAGTTCCTCCGCGACCTCCTGGAGGGTGCGCTCACGCCCGTCCTCCAGGCCGAAGCGCAGGCGCATGATCCGGCCCTGCCGCTCGGGCAGCACGTCGAGCAGCGACCGCACGCCGTCGGTGAACTCCTGCTGTTCCACCATGTCCGGCGCGGACATGCCGTCGGTGTCCTGGATCAGGTCGCCCAGCACCGAACCGCCGTCGTCACCGACCGGCGTCTCCAGCGAGACACAGGTGCGAGCGGCGTCCATGAGGTCCTGCACGCGCGTCGCGGAAACCTTCGCCTCCGCGGCGATCTCCTCGACCGTGGCCTCGCGGCCCAGTGCCGCGGACAGCTTCTGCCCGAGGCGCTTGAGCTTGTTGACCTCTTCCACGACGTGCACCGGCAGGCGAACCGTGCGGGTCTGGTCGGCCAGACCCCGTTCGATCGCCTGACGGATCCACCACATGGCGTAGGTGGAGAACTTGTACCCCTTGGCGTAGTCGAACTTCTCGACCGCGCGGATCAAGCCGAGGTTGCCCTCCTGGACCACGTCCCCGAAGGGCAGGCCGCGGAACGAGTGCTTCTTCGCGACCGACACGACCAGGCGCAGGTTCGCGCGGATCATGTGGTCCTTGGCGCGCTCACCCTCGGCGGCGATCCTGCGCAGCGAGCGGCGGTTGCGCGTGGTGTCGCCGATCTCCAGCAGGTGCGCGGCGTAGACGCCGGCCTCGATGCGCTTGGCCAGGTCGACCTCTTCGGACGCGGTCAGGAGCGGTGTGCGCCCAACCTCGCGCAAGTACTGGCCGACCGAGTCCCCGTCCTGCTGTCCGGACGCGCGGTTCTTCAGATCTGCAGGCATGACAAATCCCCCCGTTTCCGTTGGCAGGAGTGGCAGCCGGAACTGGCTGCACGTGGTGTAACGGTTCAGTGGTCCACTTCATTCCGCGGTTTCGCCTGTGACCTCAGCCTCACCCGCGTGATGGCGTGGTGTTCCACGGCCCGGACCTCGATCGTCCAGTCGCCGACCTCCACCACGTCACCGGGTTCTTCCGGGATGCGGCCCAGCAGCACCAGGACCAGACCGGCGATCGTGGCGTACGAACCGGGCGGGCCGGTCAGCTCGACGCCGACGTCCACCAGGTCGTGCACCGGGAACGTGCCGGGCAGCTCGATCGACCCGTCGGCCGCGGCCTTGATCGCCATCACGTCCGAGTCGGTCTCGTCGTAGATCTCGCCGACGACCTCCTCGAGCAGGTCCTCCAGCGTCACGATGCCGTCGACCGCACCGTGCTCGTCGACCACCAGCGCCAGCTGCTCGTGCTCTGCCTTCATGCGCCGCAACGCGTCCGTCACGCGCACCGAGTCCGGCAGGAACATCGGTGCACGTCCGACCTCGGACAACGGCCGGTCGTCGTCGAGCAGATCACGCAGGTGCACCACGCCGACCACGTCGTCCAGGTGACCGTCCTTCGTCACCGGCGCCCGCGAATGTCCGGACCTCGCCAGGATTTCCCGCGCCTCCCGGGTCGTCAAACCTACTTCGAGCGTCGTGACGAGCCGGCGCGGCACCAGCACCTCGCGCAACCGTCGTTCGTGGATTTCCAGCGCACCCGTCATGATCGTGCGCTGTTCCGGGTTCAGGTGTTGTTGCACCTCAACGAGATCGCGCAGCTCTTCCGGCGACATCTGTTCCTCCTCGACGTCCGGATCACCGCCGAAGATCCGCACCACGAGGTCGGTCGCCTTGCTGAGCAACCACACCACCGGCCTGGACACGGTGGACAGCAGGTCGAGCGGGCGCGCGACGATCTTCGCCCAGCGCAGCGCGTACTGCATCGCCAGCCGCTTGGGCGCCAGTTCCCCGAACACCAGCGTGAAAAACGTGAGAACCATCGTGACCAGCGCGATCGCGACCCCGTCCGCGGCACCGTCGAGGAACCCCAGCAGCGGCACGAGCGGCTGCGCGAGCGACACCGCCGCGGTGGCCGAGGCGAGGAAACCGGACAGCGTGATGCCGATCTGGATGGTCGCGAAGTACCTGTTCGGATCGCGTGCGAGGCGGACCAGCGTGCGGTGCCCGTCACGTTCCAGCGAGCGCAACTGACCCTCCCGCAACGACACCAGCGCCATCTCGCTGCCCGCGAACGCCGCGTTCACCAACACCAGGACCGCGACCAGCGCGAGGTTGAAGCCATAGCCATCCACACGTTTGGGGTAGCACGTGGGGTGGTATTTCGCACCCTGACGGCCATCTTGAGCAGCCAGGAGGCCTAGCCGAACGAGGTGGGGATCTGATGGACACTCCCGAGGTGCTCGGCACCTCCGCGAGGACCCTGCACACCCTGCCCGAAGATCAGCCCGACCTCTCCGCAATGCGCGCGTGGGTCGGCTCTCTGCTGGGAGATCTTCCTGAGGACGTCCGGCTCGACGTTCTTCTGGTGTGCACGGAATTGGCTAGCAACTCCTATGAACACGCGACCGGACCACGCGCCGTGAGAGTGCAACGGCACGCCGACCACATTCGAGTCGAGGTCGACGACCACACACCGGCATCGCTACCCGAACTGGGTCGGTCACGGCTCGGGAACTCCCGGGGGCGTGGCTTGATGTTGATCGCCGCCATCTCTCGTTGCTGGGGCACGCGCGAGATGGAGGGCGGCAAGACCGTGTGGGCGGAGGTCGGCGCATAGCCCGCCTGTGCGTTTCGCACAGAGAAGTCGTGACACGGCACGGATGGGTTCTGCGGAGAGTTTCTTCGACTCTCGATGCATGACAACGAGGGTTTCGACACAGATTCCGGCAGCTCCTGAGAGACGACCGGTGCGCACGTTGGTCGACCGTTGGCCGATGGCGCTGGCAGTAGCCGTGTCGTTCGACTTCTGGGAAGCACCGCTGGTGCCTCCCGTGTGGACCCTGCTGCTGTGCCAGGCGGCATACCTGCTGTGGGGCTGGCGGGCGCCACGCGTTCAACTCGCGGTGTTCAGCCTGTATGCAGCTCTGGCCGCTGTGGTGATCATGGTGTCGCCGCACGCCGGTGTGCTGCTGATCGCGCTCGGGTGGGGCGCGCACGCCGTCTGGGATCTCCTGCACCACCTGCGCAACGCGGTCGTGCTGCGCTGGTGGTCGGAGTTCTGCGGAGTGTTCGACCTGGTCATCGCCGTCACGATCCTGCTGAAGTGGTTCTAGGCTGATGGCGATGAACGATCTTCCGCACACCGCGCTGCGCGGCACCCTGCACGTGCTGTGGGTGGCGACGCTCGTCGTGCCGCTGGTGTCGGTGCTGCGCGAGCCGTCGGCCACCCGCTGGCTCGGAGTGCTGGGCCTGCTGATCGTGGCCGTGGCGTACGCGGTGGCGCTGCGGGAGGCCAGGCTGTGGGTGCTCGTGGCGGCCACCCTGGTGTCGATTCCGCTGGTGGCGCCGGTCGGGCCGGACGAGCTGTCGACGTGGGCGTGGATCGGCGGAGGGGCCGCCGGGTTCGCTCCCCTGCTGCTCAGCGGCGTCTGGCGGTGGCTGGCGGCGCTCGGCGCGGTCGTGCTGTCCGGGCTGGTCGGGTTCTTCGTGACGCGCGACCACACGACGTACCAGATGATCGCGGCGGCGGTCGGGGTGACGATCATCGCGATGGCCGGGCTGCCGATGTGGTTCGCCGGGTTGCTGGCCCAGGCGCGGGCCGGGCGCGAGGCACAGGCGGAGCTGGCGGTCAGCGAGGAACGGCTGCGGTTCGCCCGCGACGTCCACGACCTGCTCGGCCACCGGCTGACCGTGATCGCGCTGAAGGCGGAGCTGGCCGGGCGGCTCGCGCCGTCAGATCCGGAACGGTCGTCCGCCGAGGCGTTCGAGGCTCAACGACTCGCGTCGTCGGCGCTGGCGGAGGTGCGGGACGCGGTGCACGGCTACCGCTCGGTGAACCTGGCCGAGCAGCTCGAAGCCGTGCGGAACGTGCTGCGGGAGGCCGGGATCCGGTGCACCGTCGCGGACGTCCCGGTGCACGGCGAGGGCGCCACCCAGCTCGCGCTGGCGTTGCGGGAAGCGTGCACGAACGTGCTGCGGCACAGCCACGCCACGTGGTGCATGATCGACGTCGCGCGGCAGGACGGGGAGGTGCGGATGACCGTCACGAACGACGGCGCCGGTCTGGAGTCCTCCCGCGAGGGCAACGGGATCAGGGGCATGGGCGAACGGCTCGCGGAGGTAGGCGGCCGCGTGTCCGTGGAGCGGTCCTCGGCCGAGTTCACGCTGCAGGTCGTGGTGCCCGCGTGATCAGAGTGCTGCTGGCCGACGACGAGGAACTGATCCGCGACGCGCTCGCCGCGTTGCTGGACCTGGAGCCGGATCTTGAGGTGGTGGCCAAGGCGGGCGACGGCCGGACCGCTGTCGAGGCCGCGCGGGCGCACCGCCCGGACGTGGCCGTGGTGGACCTGCAGATGCCGGAGCTGGACGGCCTGGAGGTCACCGAGGAGCTCGCCCGCGTGCTGCCGTCGTGCGCGGTGGTGATCCTGACCGGTCGTGGCCGGCCGCCGCACCTGCAGCAGGCCCTGCACGCGGGCGCGAAGGGGTTTCTGCCCAAGGGATCGCCGGGCGGCACGCTGGCCGACGTGATCCGGCGCGTGCACGGCGGGTCGCGGTGGGTCGATCCCGCGCTGGCCGCTGACGCGCTCGCCGCGCCGCCCTGCCCGTTGACGCAGCGCGAGCTGGAAGTGTTGCGGCTGACCGAGTTCGGCACGCCCGTCGCGGCGATCGCCGCGCGCACCTCGTTGTCCGCGGGGACGGTGCGCAACCACCTGGCCGCGGCCGTCGCGAAGCTCGGGGTCGCGAACCGGGCCGAGGCCTTCGGGCTGGCGCACGAGCACGGGTGGCTTTGAAAGTGGAACAGTTTGGCGCCGGTTCACCGATCCGGTGTCAGGCTGTTTCGCATGGGCGAGAACACCACGCTGCCGGTCCGCGCCGTGAGCTTCGAGCGGGCCTTCGACGATGTCGTTGCCAGCGCGTGGAATCGTCTGTGTGCCCGAGTGTCGGTACCTGGGTGGGACACGCTCCGCGACGCTCTTCAGGACGAGCTTCGCAGCACGCTCGCGCGGCTGGCCCGGCCGACGTTGGTGCTGGAGCTCAACGTGGCCCGGCTGGAGAACCGGTTGCGGGGCGAGACGCCTGAGGACCGTTTCCGTTACTACGTGGAAACTCTGCTGCCCGGAGATTGGCCCGCACTGCTGGCCGAGTACCGGGGGCTCGACGCGTGGCTGCGCGAGACCGAGGAGCTGTGGATCGGCGCGCTCGCCGAGATGGCCGGGCGGCTCGCCACGGATCTCCCTCTGCTGCAACGGGTTCTGCTGCCGGACGGCGCTCGCCTGTCCGGCATCAGGACCGGTTGCGACAGCGATCCGCACCGCGGTGGCCGGATCGTGCGCATCTTGGAGTTCACCTGCGGTGCCAGCCAGACGCTGCTGGTGTACAAGCCGCGGCCGATGGCGGTCGACGTGGCCTTCCAGGCGCTGCTCGCGTACTGCAACGCCGGCGACCCGGACGTGCCGCCGCTTCCGCTGCTGAAGGTGGCGAACCGCGGCTCCTACGGCTGGTCCGAGTTCGTCGCACCGGCCGACTGCCCGGATGTCGGCGCGGTGCAACGGTTCTACCGCCGCCAGGGTGCGTACCTGGCTCTGCTGCACGTGATCGACGGTGTGGACATGCACCACGAGAACCTCGTCGCCGCCGGGGAGAACCCGGTGCTGGTGGACGTCGAGACGTTGTTCGACCGCGCGGTGTCCGCCGCCGGGGACCACGACGACGCCACCGCGGTCGCGGGTGCGCGGCTGCGGGAGTCCGTGGCGCGCACGATGTTCCTGCCGGGCCGGATGTGGGGCGACGAGCAGCACGCCGGTGTCAACATCGGTGGCCTCAGCTCCGGGCAGGCGCAGCTGACATCGTTCACCAGGCCGATGTGGGACGACGCCGGCACCGACTCGATGCACCTGGGCGAGCAGCGGGTCGAGATCCCGGTCGCGGCCAACGTGCCCCGGCTCGACGGCGTTGCGGTGCCGGCCTTCGCACACACCGGCGAGCTGGTCCACGGGTTCACCAGCATGATGCGGTTCCTGCTGCGCCACCGGGAAGAACTGCTGCGCGGGCCGTTGCGGGCGTTCGGCGAAGTGCCGGTCCGGCAGGTTCTGCGGGCCACGTCGGGGTACGGGCAGCTGCTGCGGGTGGCCAGACACCCGGACTGGCTGCGCGACACCAGTGCTCGTGACGAGGTGTTCGACGCGCTGGAGCAGGCGGGCGCGGACGAGCTGCGCCAAGTGCTCGACGCCGAACGCGCAGACCTGCGGCAGGGCGACATCCCGGTGTTCACCGCCACCCCGTCCACGCGCGATCTGTGGGACAGCCGCGGTGTTCGCCGTCCTGACTTCTTCGAGCACACCGCGCTGGAGCTCGTCGCGCGCCGGCTGGAAGCGCTGGACGAGCGGGAGATCGACCGGCAGAGGTTCGTGGTGCTGGCCTCGATGTCGGCTGCGGAACCGAGCCCAGCCGGCCGTTCCGCGCCGTTCGAGGACTCCCTGGAAGCCGCGGTCGCGATCGGCGACATGCTGGTGGCGCAGGCGATCCACGGCCGGCGCGACGTGACGTGGCTCGGCATGGAACCGGTCGGCCAGGAGGCCGACTTCCAGCTGGCGCCGCTCGGCCACGACCTCTACCAGGGCACCGCGGGCGTCGCGTTGTTCCTCGCCCACCTCGGTGCGATCACTGGCTCCTCCAGGTACACCGACCTCGCCGCCCTGGCCGCGGAGGGCGTCCGCGCCAACCCCGGACCGCCGTCGGGCGGTTTCTTCGGCCTGCCGTCACAGCTCTACGTGCTGGCGCACCTGGCGGCGCTGTGGGACGACCCGTCGGTGCTGCCGCCGGCCGACCCGGTGTTCGCGCATCTGACGGCCGGTGTGCCCGACAGCGAGTTCGACCTGGTGTACGGGTCGGCGGGCACGATCCTCGGCATGCTCGCGTGGCACGCCGTCACCGGCGACGACCGGGCGCTGGCGGTGGCCGCCGACCACGGACGGCACCTGGCGCGACACGCGATTCGTTCCGACGACGGCGCCGTGTGGCCGATGCACGGCAACTCCATGCGCCTGCTCGGTTTCTCCCACGGCACCGCGGGCATCGGCTACGCGCTGAGGGAGTTGTCGCGTGCGCTGGACGGACACGCGCGGACCGCCGAACTCGCGGCGGACGCCTTCCGCTACGAAGACGCGCGTTTCGATCCCCAGCAACAGAACTGGCCGGACCTGCGCGACTCGAACCGGCGGTTCGCGGCCAACTGGTGCAACGGCGCGGCGGGGATCGCGGTGTCCCGCCTGGGTGTCGACGACCTGGCCGTCACCACGGCCGTCCAGACCGTTTTGGACAGTCCGCGCCCCCTCGTCGACGTGCTGTGCCACGGCACCCTCGGTCTCCTGCTGGTCGTCGCCGACGCGGCGGAGGCGCTCTCCCGCGACGACTGGCGCGCGTCGGTCCAGCGGCAGCTCGGCGGAGTGCTGGCCGGATCGCGCTGCGGGTTCGCCCATCCGGAGTCCGCTCCAGCGTTGATGACCGGCGCGTCCGGCATCGGCCTCGGGCTGCTGCGCCTGGCCAGGCCGGACGCCGTGCCCCAGGTGCTGCGGCTCGCCCCACCGACTCCGGCCGCGCCCGGCGGCCGCTGAGAGTACTGGAGGTACGACATGAAGAACGCGACCATCGTCCGCGCCTGGAAGGACGCGGCCTTCCGCGCCACGCTCCCGGCCGGCGCCGTTCCCGCCCACCCGGCCGGTTCGGCCGTCGTGAAGACCGAAATGCTCGGTGCCGCCCTGATCTCGTCGCCCGCCTGCACGGACGGCGGTCCTCGTTGCACCGATTCCGGACCGAACTGTTCCTGATCCGGAGGTGGTCTGC
>NZ_JBEXPJ010000234.1:0-11827 GCF_040611995.1 Lentzea sp. NPDC006480 | reverse complement strand
AGCGAACGGAATTCCGGTGTTCAGCGCCTTGGCCCCGACGCTGAACAACTCGCCGAGCATGCTCACGCCGATCGACAGCTGCGTCGGCGCGTGCCAGCTCACCACCCTCGGCGAGCAGCGCCAGCCCGTAGATCAGCTCGGCCGTGTCCGCGAGCGAGTCCCGTTCGCCGGCCGCGAACGCCGCGTGCAGCCCCTCCACCAGCCCGTGGGACGGGTTGAGCTCCAGGATCCGCTTGATCTTCGGCAGCTCCTGCCCCATCGCCTTGTACATCTTCTCCAGCGTGGGAGTGATGTCGTGGTCGTCGCCGACCACGCAGGCGGGCGAGGTCGTCAGCCGGGTGGAGAGCCGGACCTCCTTGACGTCCTCCGACAGGGCGGACGCCATCCACGTCAGCAGATCAGCGAACTCCGAAGCCTTCGCCGCGGCGGCCGACTTCTCCTCCTCGGTCTCCAGATCCACCTGCCCCTTGGCAACGGACTGGAACAGCTTCTCCTCGTAGGAGGGAACCGCGTCGACCCACATCTCGTCGATCGGATCGGTGAGGATGAGGACCTCGTACCCCTTGGCGCGCAACGCCTCCATGTGCGGCGAGTGCTCGACGGCGGTCCGCGAGTCGCCGGTCATGTAGTAGATGTGCTCCTGGCCTTCCTTCATCCGCGAGATGTAGGAAGCCAGCGTGGTCGGCGCGTCCGGAGAGTCGGTCGACGCGAACGAGCAGATGTCCAGGATCGCCGTGCGGTTGTCGGCGTCGGAGAGCAGCCCCTCCTTCAGCGCCGCGCCCACCTCGCCCCACAGCTTCGCGTAGTCGTCCGGGCGCGACGACTGCAGGGACTTGATCGACGACAGGACCTTCTTCACCAGGCGGCGGCGCATCAGCTGGATCTGGCGGTCCTGCTGCAGGATCTCGCGCGAGACGTTCAGCGAGAGGTCGGCCGCGTCCACCACGCCCTTGACGAAGCGCAGGTACTCGGGCATCAGCTCGGCGCAGTCGTCCATGATGAACACGCGCTTCACGTAGAGCTGCACGCCGCGCCTGCTGTCCCGCATGAACAGGTCCAGCGGCGCCTGCGCGGGCAGGAACAGCAGCGCCTGGTACTCGAACGTGCCCTCCGCCTGCATGCGGATGGTCTCGAGCGGCGCGTTCCAGTCGTGGCTGATGTGCCGGTAGAACTCGGCGTACTCCTCCTCGGAGACCTCCGAGGCCGGGCGCGCCCACAGCGCCTTGCGGGAGTTGATGTCCTCGCCGCCCAGCCGGACGGGCCAGGTGATGAAGTCCGAGTAGCGCTTGACGATCTCGCGGATCTTCGCCGGCTCGGTGTAGTCCGGCAGCTTGTCCTCGTCGTCGGACGGCTTGAGGTGCAACGTGACCGAGGTGCCCTGCGGCGCGTCCTCGACGTCCTCGATCGTGTAGGTGCTCTCGCCGGTCGACTCCCAGCGGACACCACCGGCGTGCGGGTGCCGGGTCACCAGGGTGACCTTGTCCGCCACCATGAACGACGAGTAGAAGCCGATGCCGAACTGACCGATCAGGTCGGACGACGACTGCTGCTGTTCCTTGAGCTGCTTGAGGAACTCCGCGGTGCCGGACTTGGCGATCGTGCCGATGAGCCGCACGACGTCCTCGCGCGTCATGCCGATGCCGTTGTCCCGCACGGTCAGCGTACGAGCGGCCGGGTCGGACTCGATCACGATGTGCAGGTCGTCGACGTCGACGTCCATGTCCTTGTCGCGGAACGACTCCAGCCGCAGCTTGTCCAGCGCGTCCGAGGCGTTCGAGACCAGCTCGCGCAGGAACGTGTCCTTGTTCGAGTAGATCGAGTGGATCATCAGCTGCAGCAGCTGACGCGCCTCGGACTGAAACTCCAGCGTCTCCATTGCTTCCCCACCGAAATCAAAAACGAGCACGAACAGCCGTAGAACTTACCGACCCACGACTGTGAGAGCGCCTGGAACCGTGCGAAGCGAGACGGGCAGCGCTTCCTGACGTTCGCCGTCGGCGTACGCGATCCAGCCGTTGCCACCGGACAGAGACACCTCACGCGCGCGGAAGGTGCGCACGGACGGATGCGACGTGTGCGCGCCCGTCCGCAACGTCGGCAGCATCCGGACCAGCATCGACCTGCTGGCGTGCTCCACGACCGTCACGTCGAACAGGCCGTCGGACGCGTCCGCGGTGGGGCACACGGGGATCCCGCCGCCGTAGTTCGGCGTGTTCCCGACGGCCACCAGCGTCGCGTCCAGCGAGAACGTGTCGGTCTCGGTCGTCACGAGCAGCGGCGCCGACCGCAGCGAGGCCAGCTCGGCCAGGATCGCGAGGTCGTAGCGGCGCGGACCGGCGGGCCAGCGCATCGCGTTCGCCCGCTCGTTCACCGCCGAGTCGAACCCCGCGCACAGCACGGTCGCGAACCACTGGCCGGTCGACAACCGGCCCAGATCGAGCTGCTTGCGCGTCCCGAACACCACGTCGTCGACCGAGGCGGACCCGATCGCGGCCGCCAGGTCGTTGCCGGTCCCGGCGGGCACGATCCCCAGCGCCGTGGACGTCCCGGCGCACGCCTGGATGCCCAGATGAGCGGCACCGTCGCCACCGAGCACGACCAGCAGGTCCACCCCGCCGGCGACGGCCTCACGGGCCATCTGCAGCGTGCCGGCGGCGTCGTGCGCCACCAGCTGGGTCAGCGACGAGACGTGCGGACGCAACGCGGCGGCGGTCGACCCGGCCATGCGGGCCGCCCGCCCCTTGCCCGACGCGGGGCAGACCAGCAAGGCCGCCCGCGTCACGTGGCGTCGTCGTAGTTCACGCGCTTCGCGGGTTCCGAAGCGGTGGACTTCTCGCCAGGTGCGTGACCGTCGTCGTCGGACGGCGTGTAGTCGAACGGCGCGGCCTCGTCGTCGTCGAGCGCATCCCAGCCCTCAGCCGCGCGGAGCTTGGCCTTGCGCTTGTCGTGGACGCGCGCGAGCTGGGTCGCCAGCTCGAACAACGCGGTGAGTGCGACCGCCAGAGCGACCATCGAGATCGGGTCGGTGCCCGGTGTCGCGATCGCGGCGAACACGAACAGACCCATGATCAGCCCGCGCCGCCACTTCGCCAGCAGCTCGTAGCTGACCACACCGGCACGGTTCAGCATCACGACGACCAGCGGCAGTTCGAAGCTCACACCGAAGATGAACAGCATGGTGATGATGAACGAGACGTACTTGCCACCGGTCAGCGCGGTGATGAACTGATCACCACCGAAACTGATCAGCACCTGCAGGCCCTGCGGCACGACCCAGTAGGCCAGCACCGCACCGGCCGCGAAGAGGATCGCGGCGAAGGAGACGAAGGTGCGCGCGAACTTGCGCTCCTTCTGGTACAGGCCTGGCGTGATGAACGCCCAGAACTGGTACAGCCAGAACGGGCTGAGCAGCACCGCACCCGCCGCCGTGCCCACCTGCAGCCGGATCATGAAGCTCTCGAACGGCTCCGTCTGCAGCAGACGGCAGCCGGTCTCACCAGGGAACTGAACCCGGTACGGCGCGAGATCCGGCTGGCAGTACGGGCCGGTCATGATGTCGCCCAGCGACGGGATCGGCCCCAGCTTCACGGCGAACCAGATCCAGCCGAAGATGGCACCGATGGCGATGATCAACATCGCCATGCCGAGCCGATGCCGCAGCTCGTACAGGTGCTCCTTGAGCGACATGGTGCCGTCGGGGTTGCCCCGACGACGCTTGCCGCGTTCCCGGCGCTCAGCCATCCACCGGAACGGACTTGCCACCGCGCTAACCGTCCTTACAAGTCAGGAGACCGCAAGGTCAGTTGGTGGCCTTGTTCTGAGAAGTCTGCTCGATGGGAGGAGCGACCTGGGGCTGCTGCTGGACCTGCGGCTGGGCCGGCGGGAGCTGCTGCGCCGGCTGCTGCACGGGCTGCTGCTGGACCGGCGCGTCGTCCGCGTCCTGGTCACGCAGGCCCTTGGTCTCGGCCTTGAAGATCTTCGCCGACCGGCCGATCGACCGAGCCATGTCGGGAAGCTTCTTCGCACCGAAGAGCAGAATGATCACCACAGCGATGATGATCAGCTCGGGGGCTCCGAGGTTACCCATTGGTGATCCTCCTGTCTCCCCCGCCACGACGATCGTACGCGGGGTTCGCCCTGGTAGGGGCCTGTTCCGGGCGCCGCCGTTCGGCGAAGGCCACCTTGAGCGCGGCTGAGCGCGCCTTCAGCAGTCCGACGCCGTCGCCGACCCTGTCCCCCACCAGAGTGCGGGCGCTGGCGAATCGACGCAAGGATCGGATGACTCGGAGTCCGATCGCGACCATCACGATCAGGCCGAGCGCGACCAGCGCCAGAGTCGGTGTGTACGGCACGAGCACACGTTATACGTCTTAGGTGGACAGCAGGTGATCTGCCCGGCGCAACGCTTCCTCCGCCCGCCGCCGCACCTCGCCCGCGAGCTCGACGGGCTGCTCCACGTGCACGTCACCGCCGAGTCCGAGGAGCAGGCGGACCATCCAGGACGTGTCGTCGTAGCGCATGAGGACACGCGTGCGGCCGTCGGAGAGCTCGGCCGCGTGATCGACCGGGTAGTACTCCGCGACCCAGTGCGCGTCCGGTTCGAGCAGAAGGACCGCGATCTTCTGATCGTCCCGTGGCTGGAACAACCCCTCCGATGTATCCGTGAGCCGGGCGTGCGGCGGCGGTGACGACGGCTCGTCGAGCGCCTGCACCTCGTCGATCCGATCGAGCCTGAACAACCGCACTCCGAGCGCGGAACGGCACCAGCCTTCGAGGTATCCGCGGCCCTCGACGAGCAGCAGACGCATCGGGTCGACGACCCGATCGCTCATCGCGTCGTGCGACTGCGAGTAGTAGCGGATGCGCACGGCCCGTTCGCGCTTCACGGCGTCCTGCACGGCTGCGCGGATCTCCGCGGTCTCCTCGCGCTCGAACGCCCCGAGCCCGACGACCATGCCCGCGGGCTGCGCCTTGCCGACTGCCGACTCGATCTTGGCCAGCGCCCGCTGCACCGCGTCCGTGTCGACCACACCGGGTGTGTCCGAGAGCGCCCGCAGCGCCACGAGCAGCGAAGACGCCTCGGCCGCGGTGAGCCGCAGCGGCCGGTTCATACCCGCGTCGAACGAGACGGTGATCGTCTCGCCCTCGAAGCTGAGGTCGATCAGGTCGCCGGGCCCGTAGCCCGGCAGGCCGCACATCCACAGCAGTTCGAGGTCCTTGCGCAGCTGCTTCGGCGTGATCCCGAAGTCGGCGGCGGCCTCCTTGACCGTGATGGCGGGCCGGTTGAGCAGGTACGGCACGAGTGCGAGCAGCCGCGGCAGCCGTTCGTTCGACGCGGTCACCGCGCTCCTTCCAGTGCGCCCTGCAGGCGGTCGCGCACGGACTTCTGCAGCACTTCGGGCTCCAGCACCACGACGTCGGGACCGAACCCGGCCAGCCACTTCGCCGCCGAGTCGGGGAACTTCAGGTCGATCTCCACGACGTCGCCGCCGTCGCGTTCCTCGATGATCTTGGCGTGCCGGCGCAGGCCCTGAGCGCGATCCTTGGCGACCCAGATCTTCGCGGGCGCCGTGTGGTGCGGATCGACCTGCGTGCGCGCGATGAGGCTCATCAGGTCGACGCCCTCGGGCACCTTGAACGCGGCGGGCTTGCCCACGGTCCTGACGGTGCCCACGATCCTGGAGAGCCGGAAGCAGCGGGTGTCGTCGCGTTCGCGGTCCCAGCCGACGAGGTACCACTTGCCGCGCCAGGCCACGACGCCCCAGGGCTCGACCGTTCGCTCCTTCTGCCCGCCCGGCGGCGGCTTGCGGTAGTCGAACGCCACCGCCTGCCCGGCTTGAACGGCTTGCAGCAGCGGCGGGAACGCGGGCTCGTTGGCCCGGACCTTGGGCTCCACGGCGGCAGGCGCGTCCTGGTCGACGTCCACCCCGGCGGCCCTGAGCTTGATCAACGCGCCGTGCACCGCACCCGTGAGCTGCGGCGAGTCCCAGAGCCGCGCGGCCAGCGCGACGGCAGCCGCTTCGTCGGGTTCGAGGTCGATGTCGCCGAGCTCGTAGTCGCGCCGCGCGATCCGGTACCCGTCCTCCGCGCCCTCGGCGTTGGACTGCCTGCCCGTCTCCAGCGGCACGCCGAGATCGCGCAGCTCGGACTTGTCCCGTTCGAACATGCGGAAGAACGCCTCGTCCGTCGGAGCTTCGTGATAGCCCGGGACGATGGCGCGGATGCGCTCCGCTGTCAGGTACTGGCGGGTCGACAGCAGGCACAGCACCAGGTTGACGAGGCGTTCGGCGCGTGCGATGGCCACGGGCTAACCCTAACCTCGTGCGCGCCGAAACCCTGACATCACCTGTTGTGAACGGTCCGTTCAGACCAGCGTGCGCAACTCCCGCACCAGCTCCACGGGCGCTTCCTCGGCCATGTGGTGTCCACAGTCGATGGACCGTATCCGCACGTCATCGGCCCACTCAGCCCACACGGCGTCGAGGTTTTCGTAAAGCTCACCGAGGTCGTCCTTGGCCGACCACAACGCCAGCACGGGACACGAGATCTTCCTGCCGTTCGCCCTGTCCTCGTCGTCGTGCTGCCGGTCGATCTCCAGCCCGGCCCGGTAGTCCCCGCACATGGCGAGCACGGTCTCGGGGTCGTGGATGGCCTTCTGGAAGTCGGCCCAGTTCTCCACGCCCATCGCGAGCGGGGTGTCGTGGTAGCGCCCGCCGTAGAAGAGATCGGGGTCCGCGTTGATCATCGCGGCGGCGAGGTCCTGCTGGGCCAGGAAGAACCAGTGGTACCAGGCCTTCGCGAACCTCGCGTCGCACCTGGCGAGATGAGCCCCGATCGGCAGCCCGTCCAGCACGGCCAGCTTCGTGATCTTTGTCGGGTGATCGAGTGCCAGCCTGATCGCCGCCGCCGCGCCACGGTCGTGACCGACGACCGCGAACTCCTCATGCCCAAGAGCGCTCATCAGGTGCACGAAATCGCGCGCCATGGCCCGTTTCGAGTAGTCACCGGGCTTGCTGGACTCGCCGTAGCCACGCAGGTCCGGACATACGACCGTGTGATCCGTGGCGAGCAACGGCGCGACGCGGTGCCACGTCGCGTGGGTTCGAGGGTGGCCGTGCAGGAGGAGGACCGGTGGCCCTGCACCACCGGTCCGCACTCGCAGCACGGCCTCGCCGACATCGATGCGGCGCAAGGAAAAACCCTCGAACACCCGCTAGAGCTACCCGCCTGGGCCCGCGGGGAAACGACCGATGACGATCTCGGACTCGCGGTCGTGCTCGATCGTCCCGGCCACGATGAAGGTCGCCTTGCGCCACGGCTGCTCGCGGAGCATGAACGGCAACTCTTCGGCGAGCCATGCGGTCACATGTCGTTGCTGCTCGGCAGAGTCACCGTCGCGCGCCATCAACCGGCGTTCCTGCTCGTCCAGGTCTCCCTGCACCCAGATCGACGCGTCGATCCACGGGGCGAGCTCCTCGCGGATGATCCCCGTTCCCTCGATCCACACGACGTCCATCCCGGCGGGGACGCGAATCGCGCCCGGCCGGTGGTGCTCGGCCCACGCCGGCGGCCGGAACTCCACCGCCTCGCCGCGGTGCAGCGGCTTGATGATGTTGTCGACCAGCAGGCCGCCCCAGTCGAAGTACGCGTGGTTCCACGCGACGTCGTCGGTGTGCACGACCCCGGACGCGGGCACGGCCGACCGCAGCCGTTCGGCGAGGACCGACTTCCCCGCACCGCCGCGCCCGTCGATCGCGACGAGAAGGGGCCGTCCGGTGGGTTGACCCTCACGCAGCCGCCGTGCGACCTCGGACAGCTTCTCGACCCGCCAGTCCGAGGCCTCGGGCTCGCCAGGATGCAGGCGCATCAGGTGCGGCCGACCCGTCCCTTCTCGCCCGATGCCCAGCAGGTGGAGCCCACGCAGTCGACCGTGTCGAAGCTGCCCGTGTCCGCGACCTTCCAGCTCTTGCCGTCCTTGCTGACGTCCGTGCCCGACGGCCCGACCGCCACCAGCCCGTTGCCGCGGTAGGCGATGCCCGACCGGTAGCCCACCGGAGCGTTCTTGCCCGCCACCCAGCCACGTCCGTCGTTCATCGCGAACGCCGGCGTCGGATCGGTCGGCTTCTGGTAGTCGCCTCCGATCGCCACACCCCGCCACGGCGTCTTGAACGCCACCGCGAACACCCCGGCCGCCTCACCGCTCGGCAACGGGGTGTCCGACGCCTGCCACGACCTGCCGCCGTCCCGCGACTCCAGCACCCGTGCTTTCGCGCCGCCGCCGGTCGCGATCCACGCGTGGTTGCCGCTGGTGGTCACGCACTGCCCGGACGCCGCGAACGCGAACTCGCCCGGCAGCGCGTCCGGCATGCCCTTCGTGTCGTTGACGTGCCACGACCGGCCGCCGTCCCAGGTCCTGAGAACCCGGAACTTGCCGTCGACGGGGTCGCTCAGCGCCAGCCCGCGGAACCGGTCGAAGAACGCCACGCAGTCGTAGAACGCGTTGGCGTCGGTGTTGCGGAACGACTCCTGCCAGGTCTTGCCGCCGTCCGAGGTGCGGTAGATCCGCGACGACTCGCCCGGCCCGATCGACAGGGTCACGGCGTTGCGGGCGTCGAACGCCTCGATGTCGCGGAACTCCAGCGCCTCCGTGCCGGGCGGTCCGACGGACTCCCAGGTCCGGCCGCCGTCGACCGTGCGCAGGACGGTGCCTTTCGAGCCGCTGACCCACGCTACCTGCCCGGACACCGCGGACAACCCGCGGAACCGGGCGTCCGTGCCGGTCGGTTTCAGCTCCCAGTAGGAGTCCGCGGCCGACGCGACTCCGGCGGGTAGAACCAGAAAAGCAGCGAGTGCCGCCGCGATGATCCTCATGCGACGGCACTCTGCCACTTCTCGGGATGCCTCTAAAGCGACGAGATGAGCCTTTCGACGCGCTCGTCCACCGCCCGGAACGGGTCCTTGCACAGCACCGTGCGCTGCGCCTGGTCGTTCAGCTTCAGGTGCACCCAGTCGACCGTGAAGTCACGCCCGGCGGCCTGCGCGGCGGCGATGAAGTCACCGCGCAGCTTGGCCCGCGTGGTCTGCGGCGGGGTGTCCTTGGCCGCCTCGATCTCGCCGTCGTCGGTCACCCGCTCGACCTGGCCCTTGCGCTGCAGCAGGTCGAACACGCCCCGGCCGCGGCGGATGTCGTGGTAGGCGAGGTCGAGCTGGGCGATGCGCGGGTTGGACAGGTCCATGTTGTGCTTGGCCATGTACCGCTCCATCAGGCGGTTCTTGATGGCCCAGTCGATCTCGCGGTCGATCTTCGACAGGTCCTGCGCCTCGACGGCGTCGAGCGTGCGGCCCCACAGTTCGAGGACGCGCTGCGCCATCGGGTCCGGGGAGCGCTTCGCGACGTGCTCGGTGGCCTTCTCGAAGTACTCGCGCTGGATGTCGAGCGCGGAGGCTTCCTTGCCACCGGCCAGCCGGACCGTGCGGCGGCCCGTCAGGTCGTGGCTGATCTCGCGGATCGCGCGGATCGGGTTGTCCAGCGAGAAGTCCCGGAACTGGACGCCCTGCTCGATCATCTCCAGCACCAGGTTCGCGCTGCCGACCTTCAGCAGCGTCGTCACCTCGGACATGTTCGAGTCGCCGACGATGACGTGCAGGCGCCGGTAGCGCTCGGCGTCCGCGTGAGGCTCGTCGCGGGTGTTGATGATCGGGCGGGACCGGGTGGTCGCGGACGACACGCCCTCCCAGATGTGCTCGGCGCGCTGCGAGAGGCAGTACACGGCGCCGCGCGGGGTCTGCAGGACCTTGCCCGCGCCGCAGATGAGCTGGCGCGTGACCAGGAACGGCAGCAGCACGTCGGCGATCCTGGAGAACTCACCGGCCCGCGCGACCAGGTAGTTCTCGTGGCAGCCGTACGAGTTGCCCGCGGAGTCGGTGTTGTTCTTGAACAGGAAGATGTCGCCGCCGATGCCCTCGTCCGCCAGCCTGCGCTCGGCGTCGACGAGCAGGTCCTCGAGGATCCGCTCACCGGCCTTGTCGTGGGTGACGAGCTGGGCCAGGTCGTCGCACTCGGCCGTGGCGTACTCCGGGTGCGAGCCGACGTCCAGGTAGAGCCGGGAACCGTTGCGCAGGAACACGTTGGACGAACGCCCCCAGGAGACGACCCGGCGGAACAAGTACCGCGCGACCTCGTCCGGGGACAGACGACGCTGCCCGTGGAAGGTGCAGGTCACCCCGAATTCTGTCTCAATGCCGAAGATCCGCCGCTGCATACCTCAACAGTAGGCGACTTCCGGCCGCGCGAGGGTGATCCGTTCGGGCGGCACGCCGGTTGCGGTTTAGTGTCGGTGGCGTGTGGAAACGGGTCAGCGCTCTCGACAAGAAGCTCATGAGCTCCTCCGCCGGACTGCCCGCGAGCAGGCTGGACAGGGGTTTGAAGAGGCTTTCCAAGGCCGCTAACCACAGTGTGTTGTGGTTCGTGATCGCGGCGATTCTGGCGACTCGGAAGGGGCCGTTCCGGCGGGGTGCGCTGCGGGGTCTCGCGGCCATTGCCGGGGCCTCTGCCAGCGCGAACCTCGTCGGGAAGTCGCTTTTCCCGAGACGCCGGCCCGCCGCGGATCTGATCGCGGTGCCGCGCCGGTTGTCGCGCCGGCCGACCTCCTCGTCGTTTCCGTCCGGTCACTCCGCGTCAGCCGCCGCTTTCGCCACGGCCGTGGCCATGGAATCACCCGAAGCAGGCGCTGTGGTGGCACCGATCGCGGCCGCCGTGGCTTATTCACGCGTGCACACGGGCGTTCATTGGCCATCGGATGTCGCGGCCGGTGCGGCGGTGGGTGTCGGTGCCGCGCTGCTGACCCGCCGGTGGTGGCCGCTCGGCCGCAACGAGCCCGCCTCGGCCTACGAGCACGCCGACCTGACGTCGTTGCAGGAAGGCGACGGGCTGGTCGTGGTGGTGAACCCGCACTCCGGGATCGGGCCGGACCCGACGCCGCAGATCGTCGAGGAGTGGCCGAAGGCGCAGATCATCTCGATCGACGAGCTCGCCGACGTGCCCGGCGCGAAAGCACTGGGGGTGGCCGGTGGCGACGGGACCGTGGCCGCCGTGGCCTCCGTTGCCGCTGAGCGCGACCTACCGCTCGTGCTCATCCCCTCCGGCACGTTGAACCACTTCGCGCGTGACGTGGGCATCGAGGGGCTGCACGACACGGCTCGGGCGGTCGCCGACGGCGTGGGTGTGCGGGTCGACCTGGCGCAGGTCAACGACCAGTGGTTCGTGAACACCGCGTCTTTGGGCGGTTATCCGGACATGGTGCGGATCCGCGAGAAGCTGGAGAAGCGCTGGGGCAAGTGGCCGGCGGCGGCGATGGCGTTGTTCCGGGTGCTGCAGCGCGCGAAGCCGTTGAAGATGACGATCGACGGTGACAAGCACCTGGTGTGGCTGCTGTTCGTGGGCAACGGCCCGTACCGGCCGAAGGGGTTCGCGCCGACGATGCGCCCCCGGCTGGACGACGGGCTGCTCGACGTGCGGTACGTGCGGGCGGATCGGCAGTTCTCGCGGACCAGGTTCTTCATCGGGGCGCTGCTCGGGGCGTTGGAGCACTCGCGCATGTACGAGCACTTCGAGGTGGCGTCGTTGAACGTCGAGGTGCACGGCGCGCCGATCTCGATCGCGACCGATGGTGAGGTGCGCGAGAGGGGCAATCACTTCGCCTTCCGCTCCCGAGCCGCAGCCCTGGGCATCTACCGCCCCTAGCTTTCCGGCACGCGGGGCCCTTTCGTGCGCTCCTGGCAAACGAAAGCTCCCCGCGTGCCGACAAAGGGAACGCGGGGGCCCCGC
>NZ_JBEXPJ010000233.1:0-11887 GCF_040611995.1 Lentzea sp. NPDC006480 | reverse complement strand
ATGAGCTCCGCGTAGCCGTCGCCGACGACGAAGGCCTGGCGGATGCGGCGGCCCTCGTCGGTGCGGATCGGGATGTTCTGCAGGTCGGGAAAGGCCTCCTTCCCGAACCCGAGGGGCCACGACGAGGAGCCGCAGAGCTCGTCGGCGTCATCAGCACCCTCACCGAACCACCGGTGCTCGTGATCGACGGCCTGGACGAGGCGCGCGGCGAGTCGTTCTCGATCGCCTCGTCGCTGCTGACCAAGCTCGCGAACTACGCCGTGGTGATCGTCTCGACCAGGCAGGCCCACCGGGTCGCGGGTGGCGCGCCCCTGCTGACCGAGCTGTCGCCGGTCGAGACCCTCAACCTCGACGAAGCGGACAACGAGACCGACGTCCGCGAATACGTGCTGGCACGGCTCGGGCCGAAAGCACCGCAGTCCACTGTGGACCAGCTGGCGAAGCTGCCGTTCCTGACCGCGTGGATGATCACCGACCAGGTGCTGGCCGACGGCGGCCCGGAAATCACAGCTGACCTGAAGATCTCACTCGACGCCGCATTCGACCGTGAGCTCGCGAAGGTGCCGGAAGCCCGTGCGCTGCTGACGGCGCTGACGTGGAGCTACGGCGCGGGATTCCCTGAGGAGGAGTGGCGGGCGGTCGCGGAAGCGTTGTCCGGCGAGCAGTTCAGCCGGGACGACATCACCGCCGTGCTCACCGAACTGGGCCGTCACATCGTGCAGGACGGCGAGGAGGGCACGGCCGTCTTCAAGCTGACGCACCAGACGTTCGCCGACCACCTGCGGCCGCCGTTCGCGCCGAGCAAGGACGCCGTGTTCGCCCCAGGTGCGGACAAGGTGGCGTGCGCGCTCATCGAGCTGTACCGGCAGCGCCTGGAAGCCGGTGTGCCGCCGGACGCGCCGGGCTACCTGTGGAAGTACGCGTGGCGGCACTGCGGACACGCGGGCGCGCAGGCCCTGAAGGGGTTGCGCGAGCTGGCGCAGATGAACGCCCTGCTGATCCCGGACATCGCCCTGGCCGCGACCACGGCGGCGAACGAGCTGACGCACTGGGGCCGCGGCGACGAGGCGTTCGACCCGCTGGAGGAGGCCGCCGCCGACTTCCGCACGCTGGTGCCGACGATCCGGATGTACCTGGCGGACTTGGCTTACGTGCTCAACAAGCTCGGCCGGCGGTACCGGGAAGCCGGACGGCTGCAGCAGGCCGTCGGGCCCGCGGAGGAAGCGGTCGTGCGGTACCGCGAGCTCGTCGCGTCGACACCGACGACTGCGGAAACCCTGACGCACAAACGACTTGCGCAACGCATCGCGAAGACGACGACGCACGGCGGCGACAACCCGACCTACGCGGCACACCTCAGCGGCGCGTTGGTCGACCTGAGCGAGGTCTACGCGATGCTCGGCCGTAGGCATGCGGCGCTGTCCACGGCGCGTGACGCGGTGGCGGCCGTGGACCCCAACGCGACCCGTGGCCACCGCACGGACTCCGCGCCTCGCGACACCTCTGCCTCCTCCGACTCCGATGCCCCACTCGCCAAAGCCATTTCCTCCCTGGCCGCCCGATGCAGCGAAACCGGCCGGCGCTACGAAGCCATGCAACGCTCCAAGCAGGCCGTCGAGCTGTACTACTCCCTCGCTCAGACGAACCCGGTTTTCCTCGCCGACCTCGTCAGCACGTTGGTCGAACTGGCCCGCGACTACCTCGCGCTGAGCAGGTTGTCCGAGGCCGACCGCATCACCCAGCAGGCGTCCGAGATCAGCGATGCGCTCGGCCGCCACGCCGCGTTCCGGCCGCAGCTCGCCGACGCCGCGCTGAGCCTGAGCGTCGCCTACAGCATGATCAACAAGAAGGACGAGGCCCTCACCGCCGCACACCAGGCCGCGAACCTGGCGGAGGGATCGAGGATTCACGCCCAGGCTCTGCACAACCTCGTGCGCCGCCAGCGCGACGCCGGCAAGCCCCGCGAAGCCCTGGAGACCGGGCTGCGAACGGTGGACGTGTGCCTGGAGAACACCGACCGGCTCTCCACCCTCGCCGGGGCGTTGTTCACGCTCGACACCATCTGCGCCGGCCTCAACCGGCCCGAGACCGTCGACGAGACCTGGGACCGCGTCACCGCGCGGTTCACCGGCGCGCACCTCGCCACGCTGCTGATGCTGCGGGCGGCGGCGACGAGAGCGGGCGACCCGGCGGCGGCGAAGTGGCTGTGCCAGGCGCTGACCCACGTCGGCCAGTCCCGGCAGGCGATCCACGACGTGCACGACATCGCCCGCCGCCACTACGACAGCGGCCCGTGGCCGTGGGACACCTCGCCGGACTGGCTGACCGTCGACCGCGAACTGCTCGCCACGGCCCGCAAGTGGGTGTTCGCGCGCTCGTACGTCGAGGAACGCGCCGTGCTCCTGGACCACCCCGAACTGCTGTCGACGGACGCGGACGTGGCGGTCACCGAGGCTCTGTACGGGACGAGCCTGACCGAGGCCCAGGTCATCCAGTCGCGCCGCACGACCGCGCAGCAGCAGGGCGTTCAGCACGCGTACCGGCCGTGGCTGCTGGCGAGCCTCGCGGACGAGTTCGTCGACGCCACGCCCGCCCGCCGCCGCGAGCTGCTCGCGACGCGCCGGGAAGAGCTGCTGGACAAGGAAGTCCTGAAGAACGTCCGCGACAACCGGCCGGTACACGCGTTGCTGCTGCTGGCCGACGAGGACTCCGACGTGCTCGACCTGGTGCTGGACGCGTTGGAAAGCCCGGACCGCACGACGGAAATCCTGCGCGGGCTCGCCGCGGGCGCGACACCGCAGGCGCTCACCCAGGCCGTGACCGCGTTGGAGCCCCACGCGTTGGCCGCGCTGTACAAGGTCGTCGCACGCGCCCGAGCCGGTGACGCACGACTGGCGTTGCCGCCCGAGGAGCAGCGCCTGGCGTGGATCCACGAGCTGACGTTCCTGGTGCCCGCGAACCTCAAGCTGCTCACCCTCATCCGCAAGCTCGCCGAAGAATCCTGATGAGCGGAGTCCTGATGAGTGATCTGGTCGTCGTCCTGCCCGGCATTCTCGGCAGCACGCTCAAGGACAAGGACGGCATGGTCTGGGAGGTGTCCGGCCGGGCCGCGCTGAAAGCCGTGTTCACGCTGGGCCGCAGCCTGCACCGGCTGAAGCTGCCCGCGGGCATCGGCGACGAGCACCCTCAGGACGGCATCGAGCCGGTCGCGTTGATGAGCGACCTGCACGTCATCCCGGGCATCTGGACGCCGCTCAAGGGCTACGACCGGGTGGCCAAGCGGCTCAACTCCCTCGGCTACACCGTGGAGAAGGGCAACCTGCTGCTCTTCGCCTACGACTGGCGGCTGTCGAACCGCTACAACGGCGCGTTGCTCGCTCGCAGGGTCGACGAGATGCTCGACAGGCTCGGCCCGGACGCCAAGGTCAGCTTCGTGTGCCACTCGATGGGCGGACTGGTCGCGCGGTGGTGCATCGAGCAGTGCGGGATGGCCGAGCGCACCGGCAAGCTGATCACGATGGGCACGCCGTACCGCGGGGCGGCCTCGGCGTTGGAACAGCTGGTCAACGGCGTGCGCAAGGGTCTCGGGCCGCTCGCGATCGACCTGACCGACTTCGCCCGCTCCCTGCCCTCACTGCACCAGCTGCTGCCGGAGTACGCGTGCATTCAGAGCGCAACGGGCCTGGTCAGGACGACCGAGACGACGTTGCCCGAGCTGGACACCAAGATGGTCGCGGACGCGATGGCGTTCCACGGCGCGTTGACCGACTCGTTCGCCGATCAGACCTACGCGATCCTCGGCGGCAAGCAGCCCACGGCCACGACCGCGCACATCGCCGACGGCAAGGTGACCTGCTACCGCGACTACGAGGGCGAGGAGTTGTACGGCGACGCGACCGTGCCGATGGTCGGGGCCGCGCGCAAGGGACTGACGCTCTCGTCGAACACGCTGCACCGGGTCGTCGAGCAGCACACGTCGTTGCAGGACAACTCGGCCGTGCTGGACATGGTCGAGTCCTTCCTGACCTCGAAGACGATCATCCCGAAGAACGTGACGGCGACGGAACCGCAGGTCATCGTGCCCGACCTGGCGCTGGCGGGTGAGGACCTGGAGGTCACGGTCGAGCTGAAGGACACGACCGCGCGTGCGTTGAAGGTGGCCTTGCTCGACGAGAACGGCAAACAGGTCGAATCGCGCAGTCCGGCGATCTCCGAGAGTATGACGATCAAATTCGACCGAATGACTCCGGGCGCCTACTACGTGCAGGTCAGCGGCATCTCGGTGGGCGCTCCGGTCGTCCCGGTGACGTCGGCCGTCCTGGTCATGGATTGCCCCGAGGTCTGACCGGGAGGACGATGTTCCCCTGTCGCGAGGAGGCGAGATGACCACGATCAAGCCGACGCCGGTCGTGCCACATCCGGGGGCTGCCCGCGCCCGGCCGAAGGGCTCGTACTTCCTCTCGCTCTTCAAGACCACAGATCCCAAGCAGATCGGGATCATGTACCTGACCACGTCGTTCGCGTTCTTCATGATCGGCGGCGTGATGGCGCTGCTCATGCGCGGCGAGCTGGCGCGGCCTGGCCTGCAGTTCCTGTCGAACGAGCAGTACAACCAGCTGTTCACCATGCACGGCACGATCATGCTGCTGCTGTACGCGACGCCGATCCTGTTCGGGTTCGCGAACTACATCCTGCCGCTGCAGATCGGCTCGCCGGACGTCGCGTTCCCGCGCCTGAACGCCTTCTCGTACTGGCTGTACCTGTTCGGCGGCATCACCGTGGTCGCCGGGTTCATCACGCCGGGCGGCGCGGCGGACTTCGGCTGGTTCGCCTACACGCCGCTGTCGAGCGCGATGCACTCGCCGGGCGTCGGCGCCGACATGTGGATCATGGGCCTGGCGGTGTCCGGTCTGGGCACGATCCTCGGCGCGGTCAACATGACCACGACCGTCATCACGCTGCGCGCGCCGGGCATGACGATGTTCCGGATGCCCGTCTTCACCTGGAACATCCTGGTGACGTCCATCCTGATCCTGCTGGCGTTCCCGATCCTCACCGCGGCCCTGATGGGTCTGGCGGCGGACCGGCACCTCGGGGCGCACGTGTTCGACCCGGCCAACGGTGGCGTGATCCTGTGGCAGCACCTGTTCTGGTTCTTCGGGCATCCCGAGGTGTACATCGTCGCCCTGCCGTTCTTCGGGATCGTGACCGAGATCTTCCCGGTGTTCAGCCGCAAACCGCTGTTCGGTTACAAGGGCCTGGTGTTCGCGACGCTGGCGATCGCGATGCTGTCCGTGGCGGTGTGGGCGCACCACATGTACGCCACCGGTGCCGTGCTGCTGCCGTTCTTCTCGCTGATGACGTTCCTGATCGCCGTGCCGACGGGCATCAAGTTCTTCAACTGGATCGGCACGATGTGGCGCGGCCAGCTGTCGTTCGAGACGCCGATGCTGTTCAGCGTCGGGTTCCTGGTGACATTCCTCTTCGGCGGCCTGACGGGCATCCTGCTCGCCGCGCCCGCCGTCGACTTCCACGTGTCCGACACGTACTTCGTGGTGGCGCACTTCCACTACGTGCTGTTCGGCACGATCGTGTTCGCCACCTACGCCGGCATCTACTTCTGGTTCCCGAAGATGACCGGGCGGATGCTCAACGAACCGCTGGGCAAGCTGCACTTCTGGACGACGTTCCTGGGCTTCCACGGCACGTTCCTGGTGCAGCACTGGCTGGGCAACGAGGGCATGCCGCGCCGCTACGCCGACTACCTCGCCACCGACGGCTTCACGACCCTGAACATGATCTCCACGATCAGCTCGTTCCTGCTCGGCCTGTCCGTGATTCCGTTCGTGTTCAACGTGTTCAGGTCCTACCGCTACGGTGACCCGGCCCCGCAGGACGACCCGTGGGGCTACGGCAACTCGCTGGAGTGGGCCACGACGTCTCCCCCGCCGCGGCACAACTTCAAGGAGCTGCCTCGGATCCGCTCCGAGCGGCCGGCGTTCGAGCTGCACTACCCGCACATGGTGGAGCGGATGCGCGACGAGGCGCACTTCTCCTTGACGCATCCCGGAAAGCACCGCGCCGGGCCGGACCCGGCGACCGAGAAGGCGCTGGCGTCAACGGATCGGGAGATCGACACCTAAGAGCACCCGCATGGTGCTGGTGAGGACGCGGATCGGTGGCGCGCCCTCGACGAACCGCTGCACGCCCAGGCCGATGCCGAGGCTGAGCAGGGCCCGCGCCACGTCCTCGGTGGGCATGACGGGTGTGAGGCCCAGTTCCTCGGTCTGCTGGTCGATGAGGGCTTTCAGGGCGTCCGCGACACTCGCGTCCCTGCGTGCCAGCTCGGCGCGCAGCTCCGGGTCCTTGCGCGCCTGGAGGGCGAACTCGACCTCGAACTGGGTGCGCGGGGCGTCGCCGATCATGGTCTCGGCGTAGGCCTCGAAGGCTTCCAGCCGGTCCTCGATCGTCGTGCCCTGGGTGAAGACCCTGACGATCTCGGTGATGCGCTCGGCGTAGAGGGCGTCGAGGACGACCAGGCAGAGCTCGTCCTTGCTGCCGAAGTTCGAGTACACCGCGCCCTTGGAGAAGCCGGCCGCGTCGGCGACCTTCTCCAGCGAGGTCGCGTGGTAGCCGTCGCGCAGGAACAACCGTTGCGCCGTCTCGGTCAGCGACGTCCTGGTGCGGGCCTGGCTCTCCGCGCGGGTCAACCGTGCCATGCCTGGAAGCATACGTTGACATGCTCATGGAATCTAAATACCGTCGGTATCCGTGGACGTACTGGTGATCGGAGCGGGACCAGCTGGTATCGGCGCGGCCATCCGGCTGCGCGAACTCGGGTTTGACGCGCACGTCATCGAGAAGGCTTCCGCGCTGGGCGGGACCTGGCGGGACAACGTCTATCCGGGGTGCGCATGTGACATCCCGTCCGCGTTGTACTCGTACTCGTTCGCGCCTCGGCGGTGGAGCTCGGCGTTCTCGGGCCAGCAGGAGATCCTGGAGTACCTGACGGAGACGGCTGCCGCTCATGGCGTTGTGCCGCAGTACGACACCGAGATGCTGGACGCGGCCTGGGACGGGTCGCGGTGGCAGGTCCGGACGTCGTCGGGTCCGTTGACGGCGCGGGCTCTGGTGTCAGCGACCGGGCCGTGGCACGAGCCGAAGATTCCGCTGGACGCGTCGGTTTTCGAAGGCGAGATCTTCCATTCCGCACGGTGGCGGGACTTCTCCGGCCGGCGGGTGGCGGTGGTCGGCACCGGGGCGTCGGCTGTGCAGTTCGTGCCGCGGATCCAGCCTGCTGTTGATCAGCTGTACTTGTTCCAGCGCACGGCTCCCTGGGTGTTGCCGAAACCGTCTCTGAAGCTGCCTCGGTCGGTGGTGTTCGGGTTGCTGGAGCTGTTCAGCTACGGATTCCGGCATCCGTGGGTGATGAAAGTCGTGCAGCGGCTCGGGTTGCTGCATTTGCGAACGATCAAGGACCCGGCGTTGCGGGCCGCGTTGACGCCTGACTTCGTGCTGGGGTGCAAGCGGTTGCTGATGTCGAACACCTACTACCCCGCACTGGCTCAGCCGAACGTTTCCGTGGTGCCGCACGCGGTTCAGGGGTTCACGGCGGACGGGATCATCGGCGCGGACGGGGTGGAGCGGAAGGTCGACACGATCATCTTCGGCACCGGGTTCCACTTCAGCGACCCGCCGATCGCGTCCCGGGTGCGGGTCGGCGGCGTGTCGCTGGCTGAGGTGTGGCGTGGGAGTCCGCAGGCTTACCTGGGGACTTCGGTGCACGGGTTCCCGAACCTGTTCCTGTTGCTGGGGCCCAATCTCGGCACCGGGCACTCGTCGGCGTTCACGATCATCGAGACCCAGCTGCGGTACATCGCGTCGGCGTTGACTTCGTTGCGTTCTCTGGATTGGCCTGTTGCCGACGTGCGGGCTTCCGTGCAGGCGGCGTTCAACTCGTCGGTGCAGGCGGCGTTGCAGCGCACTGTCTACAACGCCGGCGGCTGCACCTCGTACTACCTCGACGCGAACGGGCGGAACTCGACGATGTGGCCGTGGTCGACGGTCCGGATGATGCGCCGGATCCGCTCGTTCGAGCCTGCGGACTACTCGATCTCCGCGGTCAGCGACGACCAGGTACCAACCCGGAGTCGATGACGGCCTTGCTCAGCGGCGCGGCCAGCTCGACGTAGCGCTGCTTCTCCTGGTCCGACAGCACGTCGTAGGCGGGTTCGTTCATGTGGTCGGTGGCGTCCTCGATGCTCGTGCGCAGCTCGCGCCCCTGCGGCGTGAGGAGTTGCTCGTCGTTGACCAGGCCGCGGCTCTGCAGGTCCTCGACCGTCTCCGCCCACTTCTCCTCGGGCCAGCCGCGCGTCTTGCGGAGCGTCTCCGCCGGGTAGTCGCCCTCTGCCGCGTGCAGCACCAACGCCTCGATGCCGGTGATGTTGTGCCTCAAGAGAGCGGCGAGGTGCCCGTCACCGCGGAACTCTCGGAGGAGTGTCTGCGCGTGCCACAGTTGCAGGTGCGTCTCGTCGGGCCACGGCAGGCTCGCGTGCGCGGCGAAGAGCGTGCGGCCGGGCAGCATTTCCTTCGCTCGCTCGGCGGCGCGTTTCGCCAGCTCGGTGATCTCCTTCAGGTCGTCCGGCAGGACTTTCCGGAGTGCTTCGTCCGCGGCTTCCAGCCGGAGCTTGAGCATCTGCTCGGGCGACACCGTGTCCCACGCCTGCGGGATGCGCGCGCGGATCAGCGCGGGGTTGAAGTTGTAGAAGGTCGAGATCACGACCTCGGCGCTGGCCCGCCCCAACGCCGCCGCCCGCGACGCGAAGTACCCGCCGGGCCGGTCGAGCCCCGCCTCGGTGTAGCGGCGCTCCGCCTCGGGGGCGAAGTAGATCATCGCGTGCACGGCTTCGAGGGAACGCCACAGAGACCTGATCATGTTTCCAACCTATGTCGTCACCGGACGTTCGTCAGGCCCCAAAATTGTCAGACCCCTCTGCCATCCTCGGTGACGTGGACCCGAACACCTTCTGGACCCTGATCGCCGATGCCCGCGCCCAGGTCACCGACCCGTCCGACAGCGACGCCGTGGCCGCCGCCGCTTCCGCCTTGCTGGCCACCCGCCCGCCGGCGGAGATCGTCGCGGCCCAACAGGTCCTGTGGGATCTCCTGGCGCTGTCCTACCGGAACCCGCTCTGGGCCGCCGCCTACCTGATCAACGGCGGCTGCTCGGACGACGGCTTCGACTACTTCCGCGGCTGGCTCGTCGTGCAGGGCCGCGAAGTCTTCGAGTCCGCGTTGTCCGACCCCGACTCACTCGCCTCCCTGCCCGCCGTGATCGCGGCCGCCGAGTCCGGCGAGGAGTTCGAGTGCGAGGCGACCCTGAACATTGCGTGGGACGCCTACCTGACCGCCACCGGCATGAAACTCCCGGAGGACGCCTTCACGATCCGGTACCCGGAGCTCGACCCGGACTGGGACTTCGACTTCGACGACAGCGCGGAGCTGTCCTCCCGCCTCCCGCGTCTGGCCGCCCTTTTCGACGTCTGATCGCGTGGTGGTGGCCCGGCGGACTGGGTGTCCGCCGGGCCGGTGTGGGGTGTTGTGGTTGGTGGGGTTGGTTAGATGGCGCCGAGGCTGCCCCAGTCGGACCAGGGGTTGGGGTCGTAGTAGTACTTGTGCCAGAGCTGGTTGTCGGTGCCGCGGGCGAACAGTTCGATGTGTCCGGCGTGCATGGACAGGGCGGAGGGGCTGCCGGTGAGGTTGCCGCCGAGGCTGCCCCAGTCCGACCAGGTGCCGCCGGCGTAGTAGTACTTGTGCCAGATGGCGTTGTCGGTGCCGCGGGCGAACAGCTCGAGGTGGCCGTTGTACATCGACACCGCGGCGGGTGAGCCCTGGGTGTTGCCGCCCAGCGAGGCCCAGCCGTTCCAGCCGTTGCCGTAGTACCAGGCGTGGATCACGTCACCGCCGGCGGCGCGGGCGAACAGCTCGATGTGGTTGTCGGTCATGGACACCGCCGCCGGTGCCCCGGTGATCTGCTGCCCACCCAGCGACGCCCAGCCGGACCAGTCGCCGCCGTACCACCAGGTGTGGATCACGTCACCGCCGGTGCCGCGGGCGAAGACCTCCAGATGCCCGTCACGCATGGACACCGCCGACGGTGCCGAGGCCAGCGTGCCGCCCAGCGACGCCCACCCCGACCACTGACCGCCCTCGTAGTACCAGCGGTGCAACAAGTCCCCGTTCACGCCGCGGGCGAACAACTCGACGTGACCATCCCGCATCGACACCGCCGACGGGGCACTGCCCACCACACCGTCCAACGCGACCCAGTCAGACCACGTCCCGCCATACCACCACTTGTGCCAGACCCGGCCATCCCCACCCCGAGCGAACATCTCCTGATGCCCGTCCCGCATCGACACCACCGACGGAGAACCATCAGCGCCGGACTGGTCCTCGAAGCGGTACAGGTCGTACGTCCGCATCAGGCCGATGACCTTGGACGCGTAGTCCGGGTCGGTGGCGTAGTTCTTGGCCACCTCGGTGATGAAACGGTCGGGCTCGTGCCGGTACGGCAGCGCGCCCGCGTAGTAGGAGCTGGTGGTGAGCAGCCGGCCGTAGTCGCGGAACGAGTCCTCCATCGTCCGGTACACGCGGAAGTACGCGGTCACGTCGTGGCACTGGGGCGTGCACTCCTGCGTCGTGTACGCGTGGCAGCTGATGGCGATCGGGCCGGGGTTCGACGGCGACGTGCACTTGAAGCCGAAGTAGTTGCGGTCGTTAGCGCTCAGCGTGCTGCGACCCCAGTTCGACTCCAGGATCGACTGGCCGACGGTGACCGAGGCGGGGATGTCGTACTCGTCCCGGACGCGCTGCGCGGCCGGCCCGGCCACGTTGACGAAGTCCTCCTGGAACCCTTGTGCACCCATCTCCCCCGACGCGGAGTAAGCGCTTTTCGCGTTGGCCTGCTGCCTGTTCCGGTCGATGACCGAGTCGTCGGCCGCAGCGCCCGCCGTCGAGGCGAACGCCGCGAGCAGCAGCGTGCCGAGTCCGAAGCTTGCTAAGCGGTGCAAGGTCGTTCTCATGTAATTCCTTCCCCCAGGTGGTTCCTGCGTGGGAAGAGTCGTCCACCCGTCTGCAAAGCAGCTGCAAGACGCTTGCAGCGAACTTGCAGACGATTAGGAGCGAGTGCCGTCAAGGTTCGTGGTGTTCCACATTCCACCTGGGGGAGGACCCAAGCGATGGGACTTCGAAGAGCCGTAATCATGTTGGCGCTGGGCGCGATGGCGTTGACGGGGACTGCGACGGGCCATGCCGCCGCGGACACCCCGACGCTGGTCACGAAGGCTGGCCACACCCCGCAGGGTGCGGAGAAGGCGTCGTTCTCGATCACCGCGAACGAGCCGATCACCCGCTCCGAGGTGCAGCGCCGCGCCCGCTCGTGGATCGACGCGCGAGTGCCGTACAGCCAGACCAGCTGGTACAACAACCAGTTCGGCAGCTACCGCCAGGACTGCTCGGGTTACGTGTCAATGGCCTGGGGCCTCGACAACAGCTACACCACGTGGACGCTGCCGCAGTTCATGGACACGATCGCCCGCTCCGACCTGCAGCTCGGCGACGCGTTGTGGAAGCACGACTCCTCGCAGCAGCACATCGCGCTGTTCATCCGCTGGAACGACGCGGCACGCACGCAGCCCGTCGTGTGGGAGGAGTACGACTTCGGCCAGGTTGCCGAGGAACGCGTGTGGAGCGCGTCCTACGCGAACACCTTCACCCCGAAGCGCTACAAGAACTGTGGGGTGACAAGAACATCGAGGGCGTCGTCGTCGAGGACAACCAGAGCCACAGCCGGCACGCGCTGCCGGTCCGCGCGCTGTTCGTGTTC
>NZ_JBEXPJ010000232.1:0-11989 GCF_040611995.1 Lentzea sp. NPDC006480 | reverse complement strand
CCCCATCCCAATCATCTCAGGCGGGTCTGACAATTCCTGGCCGTCGGGAGTGGCGGCCGGGGCCTCGACGATCAGGTGCGAGTTGGTGCCGGAGACGCCGAACGACGAGATGCCGACGCGGCGCGGACGGTCGACGGCAGGCCAAGGAGTCGCCGAGGTCAGCAGCGACACGGAGCCCGCGGACCAGTCGACGTGGGAAGAGGGCGAGGTGATGTGGAGCGTGCGCGGCAGCACGCCGTGTTGCATCGCCTGCACGACCTTGATCACCGAGGCGACGCCCGCCGCCGCCTGCGTGTGACCGATGTTCGACTTGATCGAGCCGATGTACAGCGGAACAGCGCGGTCCTGGCCGTAGGTGGCGATCAAGGCGGCGGCCTCGATCGGGTCGCCCAGCGTCGTGCCGGTGCCGTGCGCTTCCACTGCGTCGACGTCAGCGGAAGACAAACCGGCCGAGGCCAGAGCAGCGCGGATCACGCGTTGCTGGGACGGGCCGTTCGGAGCGGTCAGGCCGTTGGAGGCACCGTCCTGGTTGACGGCCGAACCGCGCAGCAGGCCGAGAACGTGATGGCCGGAAGCCACGGCGTCAGACAGACGCTCCAGAACCAGCATGCCCGCGCCCTCGGACCAGCCCACCCCATCGGCCGAGTCAGAGAACGCCTTGCACCGGCCGTCAGCGGCCAGACCGCGCTGCAAGGTGAACTCCACAAAGGAGTTCGGCGTCGCCATGATCGTCACGCCACCGGCGAGAGCCAGCGAACACTCACCACCACGCAGAGCCTGCATGGCCAGGTGCATTGCGACAGAAGAAGAGGAGCAAGCTGTGTCGACGGAGACCGCAGGGCCCTCGAAGCCGAACGTGTAGGACAAGCGACCCGACAGCACCGACGCGATGAGGCCGGTGGAGGCGTGCCCGTCGCCGTCCACCGACACCAGGTCCGCGTAGTCCTGACCATTCGTGCCCACGAAAACACCAGTGGCGGAACCCCGCAGCGCCGCGGGATCCAGGCCCGCGCGCTCCAGAGCCTCCCAGGTGAGCTCCAGCATCATGCGCTGCTGCGGATCCATGCCCAGCGCTTCGCGCGGCGAGATGCCGAAGAAGTCCGCGTCGAACGAGGCCAGGTCACTCAGAAACCCGCCCTCCTGCGCCAACGAGGTGCTGCGCAACGACGACAGGTCCCAGCCGCGGTCGGCCGGGAACGGGGAGACCAGATCCCGTTCGGCGACAACGGCTTCCCACAGCTGCTCGGGCGTGACCACCCCGCCGGGGAAGCGGCACGACATGCCCACGATCGCGATGGGCTCGCTGTGCTTCTGCTCCAGCTCGAGGACGCGTTCACGAGCCCGGCGCAACTCGACCGTGACTCGCCTCAGGTAGTCGGCAACCTTGTCCTGCTGCTCTTCCTGCACTGGTCCGTCCTCATTTCGTGCGGGCAAACACTGCTACTACGAGAGGTCGAGCAACTCGTCGTCGATGATGTTCAGGAGGTCCTCGACGGAGACGTTGCGAATGTCTTCGTCCGAAGTGGACACGGGCTTCTTCAACCGGCCCAGCACCTTCTCCAGGCGCTCGCGGATCACGTCGTGGTCATCAGAGGACGAAGCCAGTGCGGCCTCGAAGCGCGCCAGCTCAGCCAACGCGGAACCCTCCACCGAAGAGGACAGGCCGGACAGCAGGTGTTCGGCGACCAGGCGCGGCGTCGGGTAGTCGAAGACCAGCGCGGACGGCACCGGCAGACCCGTCGCGGCCTTCAGCCGGTCGCGCATCTCCACCGCGGTCAGCGAGTCGAATCCCTGGTCGCGGAACGCCTTCTCCGGGTGGATCGACTCGACCCCGGAGTGGCCCAGCACCGCCGCGGCCTCGGCACGCACCAGGTCCACCAGCACGCGCGACCGGTCCGCTTCGGACAGTCCGGCGAGCTTCTCCTGCAACGCCATCTCGACGCCCTCGGAGGCTTCCACCGAGAGAGCGGCGACCACCTCGGGGATCGACGAGAACAACGGCGACGGCCGCGACGCGGTGAAACCCGGTGCGAAACGGGCCCAGTCGGTGTTCGTGACGGTCAGCACCGTCTCGCCGTCCGACACCGCCTGCACCAGCGCGGTCAACGCCAGCTCGGGGTCCATCGGCAGCACGCCGTGGCGGCGCAGCTGGTCGTAGGCCTCGGGATCGGTCGCCATGCCGGCCTCGGCCCACGCACCCCACTGCACGGACGTCGCCACCTGGCCCTGGCCGCGGCGGAACTGCGCCAGGCCGTCCAGGTAGGCGTTCGCGGTCGAGTACGCGGGCTGGCCACCACTGCCCCACGCCGCCGCACCCGACGAGAACAGCACGAACGCGTCGAGGTTTCCGGTCAGCTCGTGCAGGTTCCGCGCCGACACCATCTTGGCGCGCAACAACTCCCCGAGCTGATCGGCGGACAACGAAGCCAGCGGCGCGTCGCCGGAGTCGATTCCGGCGCAGTGCACAACGGCGGTGAGATCAGGAAGCCGCCCCAGCAACTCCGCGACAGCAGCACGATCGGCGACGTCGCAGGCCTCGACCGACACCTCGGCGCCGAACCCTTCCAGCTGCGCCACCAGATGCTCGACGCCAGGAGTCAGCGGGCCCCGGCGCGAGGTCAGCACGATGTGCGAGGCACCCCGGGCGGCAACGGAACGGGCCACGAAGCCACCCAAAGCGCCAGTACCGCCGGTGATCAGCACAGTGCCCGACGGCGCCCAGTCCTCGCCGTGCTCACCACGCGGCGCGGGCACCAGCCGGCGGGCGAAGACACCGTTGCCTCGCACCGCGATCTGGTCCTCGCCCAGCGAGTTCGTCAACGCCGCCTGCAGGCCCTGCGCGATCTGGACATCCACGCCGCCCGGCAGGTCGATCAAGCCACCCCACCGGCGCGGCAGCTCCAGAGCCGCCACCCGGCCCATGCCCCACAGCGCCGCTTGCACCGGCGAGGTCACGATGTCGCCGTGGCCGGTCGACACGGCACCCCGCGTCACCGTCCACAACGGAGCCTCGACGCCCTCCAGAGCGCGCAACAGCTCCAACGTCGCGCACAACGGATACGGCACGTCACCCGAGTCGTCCGCGACGCCCAACAAGGAAACGACGCCCGTGAACTCGCGGCCGGACAACGAGGCGACCTCGTCGAGCGGCACCGCGACCCCGCCGAGGATCTCCACCACGTCACGGGTCCAGGCGTCCTGCTCCCCTGGCGGCACGACGACCAGCCAGGACCCGCCGAAAGCACCGGACAGCGACAGCCTGTCCCACGACTCGCGGAACCGCCACGAATCCACAATGGACTGAGAGCGTTGCCGGGTCCGCCACGACGACAACGCCGGCACGACGGCCGCGGCCACCTCGGCGTCGAGATCGAGCACGGAGGCCAGCTCGTCGTTCTCCACCAGCTGCCAGAACGCCGCGTCGAGCGGATCCGCCTTGCCGGCCGCGACCTCGGGCTCCGGCCAGAACCGCGACCGCTGGAACGCATACGTCGGCAGGTCGACGTGCACCGCGCCGGTGCCCTCGAACAGCCGGGCCCAGGAGACGGACACCCCCGCGACGTGCAGACGCGCCAGCCCCGACACGAAGGAAACCTCCTCCGGCCGTTCGCGGCGCAGCACCGGCACCACCGCCGAGTCCAGCGGAACAGCGCCGGTCTCGGTCATCTCCGCCACCAACGCCGACAGCACGCCATCAGGCCCGAGCTCCAGGAACGCCGACACACCCTGACGCCCCAACGCCCGCACGCCGTCGGAGAACCGGACAGCCTCACGCACGTGCCGCACCCAGTACTCCGGCGACGTCAGCTGCTCGCGCACAGCGAGCTGCCCGGTCACGTTCGACACGACCGGGATCTGCGGCTCGGAGAACGACAGGCCCTCGACGACCGCGCGGAACTCGTCCAGCATCGGGTTCATCAATGGCGAGTGAAACGCATGGCTCACCGTGAGACGCTTAGTCTTCCGGTCGGTGAACCGCTCCACGACCGCTGAGACGGCGTCCTCGGTTCCCGCGATCACCACCGAGCGCGGCCCGTTCACGGCCGCGATCGAGACCTCCGGACCCAGGTGTGGCAGTACTTCTTCCTCGGTGGCCTGCACGGCCACCATCGCGCCACCCGGCGGAAGCGCTTGCATGAGCCGGGAGCGCGCGTCCACCAACCGGCACGCGTCCTCCAACGAGAGAACCCCGGCCACGTGCGCGGCGACGATCTCGCCGATGGAGTGCCCGCCCACGAAGTCCGGCCGCACACCGAAAGAGGCAGCCAGCCGGAACAGCGCCACCTCGATCGCGAACAACGCCGGCTGCGCGTACCGGGTCGCGTTCAACGCCTCGGCGTCGTGCCCCCACATCACCTCGCGCAGTGAGACGTCCAGGTGCTCCAGCACCGCGTCGAAAGCCTGCGCGAACACCGGGAACCGCTCGTACAGCTCGCGTCCCATGCCGAGCCGCTGCGAACCCTGCCCGCTGAACAACACCGCCAGCGACCGCTCCGCCGCCACCCCGCGCGCGACCTCGGCACCGCCCAGGAGCACCGCGCGGTGCTCCAGCTGTGCCCGCGTCGACACCAGCGACGCGGCGATGTCGAGGGCCGGAGCCTCGACCGCCCGGATTCGCTCGATCTGCGCTTCCAACGCTGTCGCGGACTTGGCCGACACCACCCACGGCACCGCGCCGCTCGTCTGTCCCGCGCCGCCCGGCTGGCCCGCACCGCCCGGCTGTCCCGCACCGCCCGTGTGTCCCGCCCCGCCCACCTGAATCGATCCGGGTTGGCTGGCCCCCTGGGGGGAGCCACCCCCCATCCCAATCATCTCAGGCAGGTCTGACAGTTCCGGGGCCTCGAGGATCACGTGGGCGTTCGTGCCCGAGACACCGAACCCGGACACTGCCGCGCGCCGTTGCCGCGACACCGAGGGCCAGGGCTGGTTCGACGTCAGCAGCTCGACCCGGCCCGTGCTCCATTCGACGTGCGAGGACGGCGAGGTCACGTGCAACGTGCGCGGCAGAACGCCGTGCCGCAACGCCATCACCATCTTGATCACACCCGCGACACCCGCGGCGGCCTGCGTGTGGCCGAGGTTCGACTTCACCGACCCCAGCCACAGCGGTACCGACCGGTCCTGCCCATAGGTGGCCAGAAGAGCCTGCGCCTCGATCGGGTCGCCCAAAGTCGTACCGGTGCCATGAGCCTCGACCGCGTCAACGTCCGAAGTGGACAAACCGGCAGACGCAAGCGCTTGCCGGATCACCCGTTGCTGCGACGGACCGTTCGGCGCGGTCAACCCGTTCGACGCGCCGTCCTGGTTGATAGCCGATCCGCGCAGGACCGCCAAGACCGTGTGACCGTTGCGGCGAGCATCCGACAACCGCTCCAGCACGACCAGACCAGCGCCTTCGGACCAGCCTGTGCCGTCAGCAGAATCGGAGAAAGCCTTGCAGCGACCGTCCGCCGACAACCCACCCTGACGAGAGAACTCCACGAACGTCTGCGGCGTCGACATGATCGTCACACCACCCGCCAGCGCGATCGACGACTCACCGGAGCGCAACGACTGCGCGGCCCAGTGCAGAGCAACCAAAGAAGAGGAACAAGCCGTGTCGACCGTGACGGCCGGACCTTGCAGACCAAGGGTGTACGCAACGCGACCGGACACCACGCTGCCCGCCGTACCGGTCGTCCAGTACCCCTCGGTGCCGGCGGGCGCATCGAGCAGCCCGGCGCCGTAGTCGTGGTACATCACGCCCGCGAACACACCGCCGTTGGTGCCGCGCAACGACGCCGGATCGATGCCCGCCCGTTCCAGAGCCTCCCAGGACACCTCCAGCAGCAACCTCTGCTGCGGATCCATCGCCAGCGCCTCCCGCGGCGAGATCCCGAAGAACTCCGCGTCGAAGTCGGCCGCGTCGTGCAGGAAGCCGCCCGAGCGCGTGTGCGAGGCACCGTCGAACAGCTTCTCCAGATCCCAGTTGCGGTCCGTCGGGAACGACGACACGACATCCGCACCCGACATCACCAGCCGCCACAGGTCCTCCGGCGAGGCGACCCCGCCGGGATAACGGCAGGCCATGCCGACGATCGCGATCGGCTCGTCCGGCTGCGCCCGCACGGCCTCGGAAACAACGGCCGCGCGCTCACCCAGCAACTCAGCCCGCAGGTGCCGAGCCAGAACGACCGGTGTCGGGTAGTCGAACGCGACCGGCGCGGACAGGTGCAGACCGGTCGCGGCGGTCAGCCGGTTCCGCAGGTCGACCGCGGTCACCGAGGTCAGTCCCAGCTCGCGGAACGTCTTCTTCGACTCCGCCCGCTCGGTGCCGGTCAGGCCGAGCACACCCGCGACCTCCGTGCGCACCAGGTTGAGCAGGAAGATGTCCTGCTCCTCCGGCGACATCGCGACCAGCCGCTGGCGCAACGCCGACAGGTCGCGCTCGTCCGGCGTCGCGAGCCGCGCGGACACGTCGATCAGCCCGCGCAGCAACGCGGGCACCTCTGTCGACGAAGTCTGCTCCCGCAAGGCCGCGCTGTTGATCCGCATGATCACGGCCTGCGCCAAGCCCGCCGACGTCGCCACGTCGAACATCGCCGCGAACTCGTGCGTCGACAGCTCACCCACCCGTGACGCCGTCGTCGGCGCATCGGTGGAGCCCACCGCCAGGAACGTCGCCGACAGCTCGCGCTTGCGCCGATACCGGGCCAAAGCGTCGAGGAAGGAGTTCGCCGCCGCCTGCTCACCCGATCCCACCAGGCCCAACGCACCCGCGACGGTGCAGAGCATGACGAACGCCGTGACGTCGCCGCTCTTCGTGAGCTGGTGCAGGTTCACGGCTCCGTCCACAACGGACCGGAACACGTCGGCGCGCGGCGCGGTCGGTTTCGCCGGATGCTCGCCCTCGCTGTGGATGACGGCGGTGATCGGCCGCTTCAGCTTGCCCAGCACCTCGGCCAGCGCGGCACGATCCGCCACATCACAGGCCGCCACCGCGACACGCGCGCCCAGCTCGGACAGCTCCGACTCCAGCTGCGCGGTCGCCTCGTCGGTCCGGCCGCGCGGGCTGATCAGCAGCAGATGCCGAGCGCCATACGCGGCAACGAGATGCCTGGTGAGCGCCGCACCCATGGTGCCGTCCGCACCCGTCACGACGACCGTGCGCTTGGGGTCGATCCGCAGCACCTCGTCGCTGTCGACCGACGCCGACACACGCTTCAGCCGTGGCATCAACGCGATCCCGGACCGGATCGCCAGCTGAGGCTCGTCCGCGGCGACCGCCAGAGGCAGCACCCCGGCGGACGGCGGCAGATCGTCGATGTCGATCAGCGTGAACCGGTTCGGGAACTCGACCTGCAGCGACCGCAGCAGACCCCACACCGGCGCGTGCACGAGGTCCCGGACGTCCTCGACACCAGCCGCGACAGCGCCGCGAGTCAGTACGACCAGCCGCGAGTGCGCGAACCAGTCGTCGTTGACCCACGTCCGCAGCACGCCACCGACCCTGCGCAACGCCTCCTGCGCGGCCGTGGTCAGCTTGCCGCCGGTGTCCATGTCGTCCGGGCAGCACAGCACCGCCACGTCCGGCGCGGGCTCACCGTCCACAACGGACATGTGCAGAGAAGCGGCGTCGGCGTGAGTTGCCACGTGCACGCCGGCCGACGCGAGGGAAGCCGTCAGGCCGAACCGGTCCGGACCGACGACGGCCCAGCGCTTCGCCAGTTCGAGCGACGTCGTGCGCACGGACGGCATCGGCGCCCAGTCCATCCGCAGCAACGACTCGTGCTGCCCGCCGCTCGCGGCCCGCAACCGGGCCGGGCGGTCGAGCAGCACGTGCCGGGTGATCTTGCCCGAGGTCGTGCGCGGGATGTGGTCGATCTCGTACAGCTCTTCGGGCACCTTGAAGTTCGACAGCTGCTCGCGGCAGGCGTCGTACAGCCGCACCGGATCGAGGCCCTGCTTGCCGGGCACGACGAACGCGATCGGCACCTCGCCGAGGATGTCGTGCGGCTTGCCGACCACCGCGGCGTCCGCGACCCCAGGCACGCGCAGCAGCACCTCCTCCACCTCGCCGGGGTGGATGTTCTCGCCGCCGCGGATGATCAGTTCCTTCACGCGACCGGTGATCGTCAGGTATCCGTAGAGGTCGCGCCGCGCCAGGTCACCGGTGCGGTACCAGCCTTGAGGCATCGCCTGCGCGGTCGCCTCGGGCTGGTTGTGGTAGCCGGTCATGAGGCTCGGGCCGCGCACCCAGACCTCGCCCTCGGCCTCCGCGTCGACGTCGACGCCGGTGTCCGGGTCGACCAGCCGCACCGCGAGACCCGGCACCGGCAGGCCGCACGAACCGGGGACCCTGGTGCCGTGCGCCCAGTTCACCGCGATCAGGCCGCACGTCTCGGTGCTGCCGTAACCGTCGAGCAGCGCGACCCCGAACAGCGCCTCGAACTCGACGCGCAACGCCGGTGGGCACGCCGAACCCGCGGTGAGACAACGGGTCAGCGCGCTCGACGGCACCTCACGGGTGCGCGCGACTTCCAGAAGATGGTGGTACATGGCGGGCACGCCGCACAGGAACGTGTAGTCGTCGCCCTCCAGCGCGGCCAGCACCTCATCGGCCGCGAAGCCGTCGAGAAGGCGGGCGGTGGCGCCGACCGCGGTGACGCCGACGACGCACAGCACGTGCGCGAGGGAGTGGTGCAACGGCAAGGGCCACAACACCTTGTCGTCGTGGTTGAGGCCGATCACCGGGGCGTAGCAGGCCGCGACCGACCACAGGCAGGCTCGCTGCGACGACAGCACACCCTTCGGCTTCCCGGTGGTGCCGGAGGTGTAGAGCATGAACGCCACGTCGTCGAGGCCCTGGTCGTCACGCGCCGGCACGGACGGGTCCCGTGACATCAGATCCTGGTACGAGACAACGGAACCGCCGCGCGGGAGCGGTTCGTCGCCGCTCACGACGACCTTCACGTAAGGGCGGCCGGGGAGCAGTGTGCGGACCTGGTCGAGGTGCGCGAGGTCGGTGATCACGACACGGGCGCCGCTGTCGTCCAGCACGTAGGCGAGCTCCGCGTCGGCGGAGTGCGGGTTGAACGGCACCGCGACCGCGTTCGCGCGCGTGACCCCGAGGTAGCTCTCGATGATGTCGACGCTGTTGCCCAGGAAGATCAGCGCCCGGTCACCGGGCTGCAGCCGCAGGTCCGCGAGGTGCCCGCCGAGCCGCCACGTCCGCTTCTCCAGCTCCGCGTACGTGACCGCGCGCCGCGAGTCCGCGAACGCGACCTTCTCCGGGACGTTCGCCGCGTGGTATCGCAGCAGGTCGGACAACGGCCGGATCAGTTCGGTTCGAAACATCCCGACGGCGCTCCCTATTTACTGGCGACGTGGCGTGCACCTCGAGCGATGCTAACGTCGGCCTCACCAGGCAGGTAAGTAGGAAATCCCCTAGCACCCCCCTAGGACCCCCCTATCATCCCGCCCGAAAGTGCTTTCCCCGGTGGAGCTGTTTTGCGGAGCCGTCCCGGTGGCTAATCTTTGATCACCGGCCAGGAAGAGAAGGCCGAAAGAATAACTCGGCTCATCTCCGCCACATGTTTTACCTACTCCTCGGAGGGGCATTCCAATGACTCAGGCGCAGCAGACGGTGACCTTGCCCAGCTCGGTGTTCACCGGCCTGACCGAAGTCAGCAATGTCGCGGCCACCGGAAACGTTCTCGGCGTCATCAACTACACGACCGAGTGCACCGACCCGCGTGTCGAGAATGGCCTTCTGAGGCTCGACCTGCACATGGCCGCGGACGACGCGGAGGCATTCGCGGAGGTGTGGACGACCTCGCGCCCGGTCGAGACCGGCGAGCACCACGGCGTCGTTTACGCCCACGACGGCGAGTACCTGCTCGTGGCCGGCCGCATCGCCCCGACCGGCCGCTACACCGAGGACACCCGCGCCGCCTACGTCGCCGCGCTGGACCTGATGGACACCCTCGGTTACAAGAACTGCTTCCGCATGTGGAACTTCATCAACGACATCAACGCGGACAACACCGAGGGCCTGGAGATCTACCGGGACTTCTGCAAGGGCCGCGCGGAGGCGTTCGAGCTCTTCCACTTCGGTGACTCCGAGGTGCCGAGCGCGACCGGAATCGGGTCGCAGGGCGGCGGGATCGCGTTCTACTTCCTGGCCTCCCGCTCCGCCGCGCTGACGTCGGTGGAGAACTCCAAGCAGCTGGCCGCCTACCACTACCCGAGGCAGTACGGCCCGCGCCCGCCCAAGTTCGCGCGGGCCACCTACCTCGCCCCCACGCACACCGACCGCAGGTCAGGGCAGGTCTACGTGGCCGGCACGGCCAGCATCCGGGGGCACGAGACCCTGCACGACGGCGACATCGTGGCGCAGGTGAAGTTGTCACTCGACAACATCGAGCACCTCATTTCCGACGAGAACCTGGCGGACTACGAGATCACGCAGGGCAATTCCTTGCTGAACCTCGACAACATCAAGGTGTACGTCCGTCACCGTTCCGACATCCCGGTGGTGCGGGCGATGTGCGAGGAGCGTTTCTCCCCGAACGCCCGGATCCAGTACCTGAACGTCGACGTCTGCCGCGCCGATCTCCTCGTGGAGATCGAGGGCATCGTCGCCTGAAACGTCCAGCGGAACCAGAACAGGAGCGAGAACAATGCCTCAGACGGTGAAGCTGACGGAGTTCACGTACACGCGGACCGCGGCCCCGTGGATGACGTTGCCGGCGACGCAGCAGCCCCACTGGCACCACCACCCCGAGTACGACCTGATCGAAGCCGAACTGTCCGGCGCGCTCCCCCTGGTCGCACATTCCGAAATTCGCGAGGCGAAGCGCGCACTCGGGCTGGCCGCCCTCGGCGAGGCACGCGTGCTGCAGCTCGGCGACTGCGCGGAGTCCTTTTCCGACGCTGACCCGCTGACAACTTCCCGAAAGGTGCGCAACATCCAGAAGATCGCCGCCCGGATGGCGGAACGGTCGGGTCAGCAGGTGGCCCGTTTCGGACGGATGGCGGGCCAGTACGCGAAGCCTCGTTCGAGCAACTTCGAAACGGTCGACGGGATCCAGCTGCCCTCGTTCCGGGGTGAACTGGTCAATTCGTTTGAGGCCGACAATTTCGCCCGCCAGCACGACCCGGAGCGAATGCTGCAGGCCTACGACGCTTCTTCTTCAGTTATCCGAGAAGTGCGCACCCATTGGGCGGGAAGTGCCGAGGAACTCTCCGGTGGCCCGTGGGTGGCTCACGAGGCATTGGTGCTGGACTACGAGAACGCGCTCATTCGCACCGACGAGCGCACCGGCGAGCAGTTCCTCACCTCGGCACACTTCCCGTGGATCGGCGAGCGCACCCGCCAGCTGGACCACGCGCACGTCTCGATGTTCTCCGCGATCTCGAACCCGATCGGCGTGAAGGTCGGCCCGACCGCGGACCCGGAGACCGTCGTGCGGCTGTGCCAGCTGCTCGACCCGCACCACACGCCCGGCCGCCTGACGTTGATCATCCGCATGGGCCGCGAGGACATCCACGTCGCGCTCGCGCCGATCGTGCGGGCCGTGCAGCGCGCCGGCCACCCCGTCGTCTGGATCTCGGATCCCATGCACGGCAACACGGTCAGCACCGAAACTGGGCGAAAGACTCGACTTGTCTCCCATATCATCGAGGAGGCCACGGCGTTCCGGCACATCCTCGAGACCGAGGGCGCACACGCGGCGGGCCTGCACCTGGAAGCGGCCGCGACCGACGTGACGGAGTGCGTCGGCGGGCCCGTCCCCGACGAGAAGGCACTCTCCGAGCGCTACGAGACCCTCTGCGACCCGCGGCTGAACCCCGAACAGGCGCTCGGAGTGATCGACTCGTTCTTCTGATCCCTTCGCAGACAGGGAAACCGATGGCGTTGCGGCCCTTGCGGAGCAGCGGCGTGGCGCCCTCTTCGACCAGTGCGGAGAGGATGCCGTCGGGGCCGATCTCGACGAACTGGGTGACG
>NZ_JBEXPJ010000231.1:0-12096 GCF_040611995.1 Lentzea sp. NPDC006480 | reverse complement strand
GACGACCTGCTGCCGAACTCCCGCAGCCGCACGGTCGTGGTGCTGGACGGGCTGATCGTGATCGGGTCGCTGTTCGTGCTGACGTGGGTGTCGGCACACCTCGACGCCGCCGACGATCTGCGCGATCTTGCCGAACTCGGACATCTTGATCGCGGCGTAGTGGTCGACCTTCGTGCCGGTCAGCGTCTCGACGGCGCCGGTCAGCTTCTTCGGGTCCGCCTTGAACAGGCCGTAGAGCTGCTCGTCGCCGACCTTCACGTTTCGCGGCAACGACACCACGCTCACGGAGGTGTCCGCGTTGAAATGCGCGTACACGATCGCGTCCGTGTTGCCGACCTCGTCGAGGCCCAGGAGCAGCACGTTTTCCGCGCTGATCGGCGCTTGCGGACTCGTCGCCGGCGCAGCGTCGGTCTTCTTGATGGCCGTCGGGATGATGAACGCCGCCGCAGCGGCGGCCACGGTCAGGCCGGCCACGCCGATGATCAGGCCGAAAGGCTTGCGGGCCTTGCGCTTGTGCAGTTCGGCCAGCACGGTCCGGGAGTCGACGCGCTCCTCGGCCTCCGCGGCGATGGCCGAGCGGATCAGGTCGTTCATGACTGCACCCCCAGGGTGGCGGACCGGGCGATTTCGTGGGCGCGCAGCGTCTGCAGCGCGCGAGAAAGTTGGCTGCGCACGGTTGATTCCGCGCAGTCGAGCACCTGTGCGATCTCCGCGTCGGAGCAGTCCTCGTAGTACCGCATCACCAACGCCGCACGTTGCTTGCGCGGCAACACGGCAATCCGCGCGCGCATGGCCTCGCGTTCGGCGTGCGCGTCGGCCGGGTCGGCCTCGGACGGCACGTGCTTCGCGAGCTCACTGCGCTCGACGGCGATCTCCCGTGCGGCCCTGCGGTGCCGCCACGACAGGTAGTCGTTGGTCACCATGCGCTTCACGTAGAGATAGGGAGCGTCCATCGCTCCGATGCGTTCCCACTTGCTCTGCGCACGCATGAGCACGTTCTGCACGATGTCCTGCGCCAGGTGTTTGTCGCAGGTGATCGCCGTGGCGTACCCCAACAGCCGGTCGAGCCGCTCAGCGACGAACTGGTCGAACCCCACGCCGCCCCCTTCGTTGTCCGTGAACTTCTACGGCTCGGGAAACCCCCTCAACACCGTCGTTCGCTGCATCAGGTTTTGTGGTCCGGACCACAGATGTCTCGGTTCGGACGGATTTCGGTGTGAAGCCTTTTCGCGTTCACGTCCATCCGTGACCCTGCACCCCATGCGCATCATCCCTGCACTCGCGCTGTTGTCGCTGCTGCTCGTCCCTGTCGACGCGCAGGCGGCACCCAACGGCTCGTACTACCTGCAAAGCGCCGTGACCGGCCAGAACGCCGCCGTGTCCGGCTCGTCCGTGGTCCAGCACCGCCCCAAGGGCAACGAGGACCGCCAGCAGTTCACCTGGAACGGCAGCACGCTCGCCGAGGGCGGCCAGTGTCTCGGCCGCTCCGGCGACGCTGCCCAGATGGTCAGCTGCTCGACCGCGGACGCCCAATGGGTCGCCACTCTCGACGACCAGGACCACTACCGCCTGAAGGACCCCGGCTCCGACCGCTACCTGATCGCGTCCGGCACCGACCAGGTCCGCGTCGGCACGGGCAATGACACGTGGTTCCTGACCCCGGTCGACCCGGTCCGCGTCCAGCCGCAGAACGACCCGCGCCTGGACGAGATGACGTTCCTGACCGCCCACAACGCCTACGCGAACGGCGTCGACGGCGGCTTCACCTTCGGCAACGTCGCCCCGAACCAGTCCCGCGGCATCGTGCAGCAGCTGAACGACGGCGTCCGCGGCTTCATGCTCGACATCCACCAGACGTCCGACGGCGCGATCCTCTGCCACAACAGCTGCAACCTGGTCAGCCGCCCGGTCGCGCTCGGCGTCGACCTCCAGCGGATGGTCGACTTCCTCAACTCGCACCCGACCGAGATCGTCACCGTGTTCCTGGAGGACTACGTCGACGCCAACACGCTGCGTTCCTCTCTCGCGTCGGTCAACGGCCTCAACAACGTCCTCTACCGCGCCGAGGGCGTGCGCGAGAACGGCTGGCCGACGTTGTCCCAGATGAGGGCGTCCGGCAAGCGTTTGCTCATCTTCACCGACCACGGCAAGGACGGCCGCGAGGACTCCGGCGTGCTCTACCAGAAGGACTGGACCGTCGAGAACTACTGGTCGATGGGCTCCGGCACCGGCACGTCCGACTGGTCCTGCTACTCCCGCTGGGGCGAGAAGCCGCTGACCGCCGCGGAAGCCGGCTTCCGCCCGCTGTTCGTGATGAACCACTTCCGCGACGTCCCGGTGGAGGGCACCGTCGCCACCGACAACTCCAAGGCCGTCGACCGCGCCCGGCGCTTCTGCGAACCCGCGGCCCGCAAGTCCCCGAACTACCTGGCCGTCGACTTCTACCACCGCAACACGCCGGCGCTCCCGGCCGACCGCCACCCGTCCGGCGCCGGCTCCGTGGAGCTCGCGGCCGCATCGGGCCTGTGCCTGGACAACAACGCCGGCGGCACCACCAACGGCAACCCGGTGCAGATCTGGACGTGCAACAACTCCTACGCCCAGAAGTGGCGGGTCATCGCCGACGGCACCATCGCCATCTCCGGCAAATGCCTCGACGTCAACGGCAGCGGCACCACCAACGGCACGATCGTCCAGCTGTGGGAGTGCAACGGCACCGGCGCGCAGCAGTGGCGCGTGCGGGCCGACGGTTCCGTGCAGAACCCGCAGTCGGGGCTGTGCCTGGACGACCCCGCCGCTTCGACAACTCCGGGCACACGCCTGAACATCTGGTCCTGCAACGGTTCCGCGGCGCAGGCCTGGCGCTTCCGCTAAGGCTTGCGGGCGAGGCCCACGTAGACGTCCTCCGGGCCACCAACTCCTGCCGGGCCGAGTTCCGGGTGCCACGACGGCGCCGGCACGACGCCCGGCTGGAGGATCTCCATGCCCGCGAACATGGGCTCGAACTCCGCGCGGGAACGGAAGTACATCGGGTCGCGGCTGTGCTTCATGGCCGCGACGACCGCGCCCATCTCGTCCGGCTTGAAGTCCGCGGTCAGGTGCGAGAGCGCGATCAGGCTGCCGGGCGGCATGGCGTCGCGGTAGCGGGCGACGACCTCGGCCGGGTCCTTCTCGTCCGAGACGAAGTGCAGCACGGCGACCATGAGCAGGCCCACGGGCTTGGTGAAGTCGATCAGGCCCTTGACGACGGGGTCGGCGAGGACGTCGTCGGGCCTGCACATGTCGGCCTGGACGACGCCCGCGTTGTCGTTGCCCTCCAGGATGAGCTGGCTGTGCGAGACCGCGACCTCGTCGTAGTCCACGTAGACCACACGCGCGTCGGGGTTCTCGGCCTGCACGATCTCGTGGACGTTGCCGACCGTCGGGATGCCCGAGCCGAGGTCGAGGAACTGGGTGATGCCCTGCTCCATCATCAGCAGGACGGCGCGGCGCATGAACGAGCGGTTCGACGAGGCGATGGCGCGGCCGTCGCGCAGGACCTGCAGGACCTTCTCACCGACCATGCGGTCGGAGGCGAAGTTGTGGCCACCCCCCAACAGGAAGTCGTAGACGCGCGCGGCGCTCGGCACGTCCGTGTTGATTCCTGCGGGCACCCAAGAGAAAGGCTCGGCCATGGCGCAGAACCTACCTGTTTGCGCGCACGCGTGTATCGGCCCGGATCGGGTGAAAACGTCAGCCAGAGCGCGCGAAGTGGGCCGAGATCTGCTCCACCAGCACGGACGCGCCGGCCGCGCGAGCTTCGAGATCGAGCCACCGCAGCTGGTCGTCGGCACGCGCTGAACGCAGGTTCGCGGACGTTGCCACGGCCTCAGCGGCAAAAGAAAGCGCAGCCTGGGCGTCGCCGAGCGCGAGATGGTTGCGCGCCAACGCCGTCAGCGCGAGCACTTGGGCCCGGACGTGCGAGGAGTCATATGTGCCAACCTTTGTGGTGAGCGAAGCGATCGCCGTAGCAGGATCGGACAACGAACGCCGATCCGTCCACGAGTTGTGCGCAGCCACGAACCCGAGCTGGAACGCCTTCAGCGCGTCGTCAGGTGCGTTGTGGTGCAGGAACATCCGGCCCGCGCGGGTCAGCACCGAGGCGATCAACGACTCGTTCTCGGCCTGTCGCGCCAACGTCAGCGCACGCGAGAAGTGAGGCACCGCGACGCCCGGCATACCGCTGTCGAACGCGGTCCAGCCGGCCAGCTCGCAGACCTCCGCGACAGCCGTCCACATCGCTGCGTCACCGACCACGACGAACGGTTCGACCCGAGCGAGGTGCTCCACCACCGAGGCGTGGCAGACCATTCCGCCGTACCGCTGGTCCAACGCCCGCAAGGCCGCGGTCCGTGCTCGCACGTCCTCGACCTCAAGCGAGCCAACCGGAACAGCGGAAGGCACCCAGTCGAACGTCGGCGCCCCCACGGTGATCCGAGCCGCGTGCTCCAGGAACTCCTGCCGCACAACCACATCTGTCCGCACCAACGACGAGTCGAACCCGTCGGCCAGAGCAACCTCGTACCAGCGCTGGGCTTCGACGGTCTCTCCCAGCGCGAACAACAAGCCGGCCAGACGGACCGAGGCGTCACCGAGGCCCTGGTCGGCGACGACGCGGAAGCACTGAGCCGCCGACCGCAGATCACCGGTCCGTTCAAGCTCCTCACCCCGGCGGTAGAACCCCTCCACCGCCTCGTCCACCTCGAACTCGTGCAACAGCCGATCACTCATCGGAACCTCCGAGAATCCGCCGCAGCTCGGCGCGGCCACGGGTGAGGTGCGCGCGCACGGTCGACTCGCTGACCAGCAGCACCGACGCGATCTCGCGGACCGGATAGCCGAGCAGGTGGTGCAACGCCACGACCTCGCGGTGGCGCGGCGACAGCGAGCGCAACGCCGTGTGCACCGCCTCGACCTCGTGGACCTGCTCGACCACGTCCGCTACGGCCACCAGCGGAGTTTCCAGAGACTGCCGCTGCTGCCACCGCCGCATCAACCTGATGGCGACCTTCAGCACCCACGCCTCGGGCTTGTCGTACGCGTGGATGTCCTGCCAACGGCGCCGCGCGATCACCAAGGCGTCCTGCGCGATGTCGTCCACGACGCGGGTGTCGCCGTTCAGCGCCTTCAGCGTCCTGGTCACCACCGGCAGGCAGGTGCGGAAGAACTCCGCGAAGCCCTGATCCGGCTCCGGTGTGCTCAACGGCCTTCCCTTCAGCGTCCGCCCGGCACGTTCACCGCCCGCAGGCGACCTTCACCGGTGACAGGCGCTGAAGCCAGGAAAGGCTGAGTCCGATGCACATGTTCACCCGTTCAGCCTCATGAGCCGTGCGGTCAAGCTGTCACCTTCACACACACGAATGACCCACTAGAGCGAACCTCTCATGTGGACAGTTGCACACTGCAACGAAGCTGGCTAAACCTGATTCATCGGAAGTGGTATGGGATTCATCAACAAGAGAAATGTCGTTCTACGGAGAGCCACATGAAACCGTAATCAAGCGACCAATCTCGCGAGACAACTTCACCAAGAAGTGTGACAAGCGGTTACGCGTAAGTGGCGCACGACGGGCAGACCTGCGGAAACAGTGGCATTTTCCACATTCCCGCAGTGTGCCCCGTCCCTGCTGCCTAGGAGCGTCAACTCGTGAAACGCCCGCTCGCCGCCGCGCTCGCCGCGTTGGTGGCCGCTTCGTCCGCCGTTTTCATACCGACCGCACACGCCGGTCCTGGCGACGGCTCGCTGACCGTGAAGGTCATCCGTGACGTCAACGGCAACGGCAACTACGACGCCGCCGTCGAGGTGCCGATCCCAGGTGCCGCCGTGCTCGTCACCGACCCCGCGGGCAAGACCGCGACCGGCACGACGGACGCGTCCGGCAGCGTCGCGGTGGGCCTCGGCCCGGTGAGCGGCGGCAAGTACCGGGTGCAGGTGAACCCACCGGCGGGCAGCGTGCTGCAGCCCGCCCCCGCGGGCGGCACGCTCGAGAGCAACACGGCCTTCGTGGACGTCTCCGGCGGCAAGAACGTCACCGTCACCACGGGCCTGTGGAACCCGTCGGACTACTGCCAGGCCAACCCGACCCTGGTGACCTCCTGCCTGCGCGCCACGCGCAAGCAGGACGGCAGCAGCAACGTCAACAACGGGTCGCGTTCGCTGGTGACGTTCCCGTTCAACCAGCGCGGTGACGACGACCCGGCGCAGATCGCCAACCAGGGCGCGACCGGCGCCGTCTTCGGCATCGGCTACCGCAAGCAGGACAAGCGGATCTTCTCCGCGGCCTTCGCCAAGCGGCTCACCGACTACGGCCCGGCGGGACCGGGTGGCATCTACGTGACCCCGGCCGGTGGTGGCGCGACGACGACGTTCGCCACCGTGCCCAACGCCGACGGCCCGGCGCAGCACAACCACGCCACCAACTTCGACGGTCCGTTCTTCGCCGGTGTCGGCAAGGAGGCCCTCGGCGACCTCGACATCACCGAGGACGGCAGCGAGCTGTACGTCGTCAACCTGGCCGACAAGAAGCTCTACGCCTACAACGCGACCGGTGCGACGGCGAGCGCCCCCAAGGGTTCCTGGGCGATCCCCGCAACCGCTTGCGCGAACGCGGCCGACTGGCGTCCCGGCGCGCTCGGCATCCGCGACGGCAAGATCTACGTCGGTGGTGTCTGCTCGGCGCAGTCGAGCCAGAACCGCAACGACCTGCGCGGCGTCGTGATGACGTTCGCGGGCGGCACGTTCAGCGCGCCGATCGTCAACAAGGTGCTGACCTTCGAACGCGGTTTCGCCAAGGAGACCCGGCCGAGCAGCAACAAGTGGTTCCCCTGGACCGACAACTGGGGCGCCACCGAGCTCGACGACCGGCACGAGACCTACCCGGAGCCGTTGCTGACCGACATCGGCATCGAGAACAACGGCGACCTGGTGCTCGACTTCCGCGACCGGTTCGCCGACCAGGGCGGGTACAAGATCCCGGCGCCGGACGGTTCCGGCGGCAACCACGAGAACATGTCCGGTGGTGACCTGAACCGGGCGTGCCTCGTGGGTGGCGCGTACGTCTGGGAAGGCAGCTCGGCCGCCTGCCCGAACCACAACCAGGGCTGGAACGGCGGCAACGAACCTCTCAGCGTCGTCGAGTACTACCCCGGCGAGTTCTGGGGCGTGGCGCACCAGGAGAGCTCGCAGGGCGCCCTCGCGATCGTCTACGGCGAGCCGCGGATGCCGGCGATCGTGCTCGACCCCATCACCGTGCGCTCGACGGGTGTCGGCTGGTTCGATCGCACCACCGGTGAGATGCAGCGCGACGACCACACCAACAGCTACCAGATCACCAAGCTGGAGACCGCGGGCAGCGAGGGCTGGGGCAAGGCGAACGGCCTCGGTGACCTCGAGGTGCTGTGCGACCTGGCTCCGGTGCAGCTCGGCAACCGCGTCTGGTTCGACACGGACAACGACGGCGTCCAGGACGGTGACGAGCCCGCGGTCGCGGGGGTGAAGGTGACGGCGACGCCGTGTGCCGGTGGCGCCGCTCTTCCGGTGAAGACGACCAACGCCAAGGGCGAGTACTACTTCGGTGCGGCAGACAGCCTGAAGCCGGAGACCTGTTACAACCTGGCGTTCGACCTCAGCGGGGTGAACCCGGCCGGTCTGCCGGGAGCACCGGCCAAGGCCGATCTCAAGTGGACGACCAAGGAAGCCGGTCCGGACCGCGTCATCGACTCCAATGTGGACGCTGCCGGCAAGGCGCAGGTGACCACCGGCAAGGCGGGCACCGCGGACCACACGATCGACGCCGGCATCAACGCCAAGGTCACCAACAAGCTCGGTGACCTCGTGTGGGTCGACACCAACCGCAACGGCGTCCAGGACGCCGGCGAGCCCGGTGTTCAGGGCGTCACGGTGGTGCTGAAGAAGGGTGACGGCACTCCGGTCGGCACCCCGAAGCAGACCGACGCACAAGGCAAGTACGTCTTCGACAACCTCGACGACGGCGTCTACAAGGTCTGCTTCGACCTGTCGACGTTGCCCGCCCAGTACGCCGGATACGTGTACACGGGCAAGGATCAGGGCGGCGACGACGCGAAGGACTCGGACGCGGATGCCGCGGATGGTTGCACCGCGACGACGACGCTGGGTGCGGCCAAGCGCGAGGACCTGACCCTCGACGCCGGCATCGTCCCGCCCAACAACAAGGTCGGTGACTTCGTCTGGAAGGACACCAACCGCAACGGCCTGCAGGACGGTGACGAACCGGGCGTGCCCGGCGTGACCGTGACGCTGAAGGACGGCGCCGGAAACCCGGTGGGCCAGCCGAAGCAGACCGGTCCGGACGGCAAGTACCTGTTCGACAACCTGGCCGACGGCACCTACCAGGTGTGCTTCGACATCTCGACCGCTCCGGCCGAGTACGCGGGCTACCTGCTCACGCGCCCGAACGCCGGTGGTGACGACGCCAAGGACTCCGACGCCGACCTGACGACGAAGTGCTCGCAGACCACCACGGTCGGCCCGCAGAAGCGTGAGGACCTCACGCTCGACGCCGGCATCAGGCCGCCGAACAAGCTCGGCGACTACGTGTGGATCGACACGAACAAGAACGGTCTGCAGGACGACGGCGAGCAGCCGGTGCCGAACGTGCCGGTGAAGCTGTCCGACGGCAAGACGACCACGACCGGACCGGACGGCAAGTACGTCTTCGACAAGCTGCCCGACGGCAAGTACACCGTCTGCTTCGACATCAAGAACATGCCCGCGCCGGTCGCGGACTACCAGGTGACGAAGCCCAACGCCGGTGACGACACGAAGGACTCGGATGCCGACCCCGCAACGGGTTGCGCACCTGAGGTCGAGCTGAACGTGGACAAGCCGGAAGACCTGACCATCGACATGGGTCTGATCTCCCCGGTGAACCGTCTCGGCGACTACGTGTGGATCGACGTCAACAAGGACGGTCTGCAGGACGCGTCGGACGTTCCGGTCGAGGGCGTCACGGCGAAGCTGAGCACCGGTGCGACCACGAAGACGGACGCGCAGGGCAAGTACATCTTCAGCGACCTGCCCGACGGCACGTACAAGGTCTGCTTCGACCTGGCCAACCTGCCCGCCGCGGTGAAGGACTACAAGGTCACCACGCAGAACGCGGGCGGCGACGACGCGAAGGACTCCGACGCCGACGCTCAGGGCTGCACGGCGGAAACCACGCTGGGCAGCGGAAAGCGTGAGGACCTCACGCTCGACATGGGTCTGGTCTCCCCGCCGAACAAGCTGGGTGACTACGTCTGGGTCGACACCAACCGCAACGGTGTGCAGGACGGCGACGAGCCGGGCGTGCCGGGCGTGACCGTGAAGCTGGGTGACAAGACCACGCAGACCGGTCCGGACGGCAAGTACGTCTTCGACAACCTGTCCGACGGCACCTACAAGGTGTGCTTCGACATCGCCAACATGCCGGCGCCGTACCAGAGCTACCTGGTGACGAAGCCGAACGCGGGCGGCGATGACGCGAAGGACTCCGACGCGGATGCTCAGGGCTGCACGCCGGACACGTCACTCGGGTCGGCGAAGCGTGAGGACCTCACGCTCGACCTGGGCATCAGGCCGCCGAACAAGCTCGGCGACACGGTGTGGCGTGACGACAACAAGAACGGCGTCCAGGACCCGAACGAGCCCGGCGTGCCCGGTGTGCCCGTGAAGGTGGGCGACAAGACGACGACCACCAACGAGCAGGGCAAGTACGAGTTCCCGAACCTGCCCGACGGCAAGTACACGGTGTGCTTCGACATCGCGAACATGCCCGACGCGGTGAAGGACTACGTGCCGACGACGCCGAACCTCGGTGGCGACGACGCGAAGGACTCGGACGCCGACGTGGCGACGGGTTGTGCGCCCGAGGTCGAGCTGGGCGTCGACAAGCCGGAGGACCCGACGATCGACATGGGTCTGATCCAGCCGGTGAACCGCCTCGGTGACTACGTGTGGATCGACGTGAACAAGGACGGTCTGCAGGACGCCACCGACATCCCGGTCGAGGGCGTGACCGCCAAGTTGAGCACCGGTGCGACCACGAAGACGGACGCCACGGGCAAGTACCTGTTCAACGATCTGCCGGACGGCACGTACAAGGTCTGCTTCGACCTGGCCAACCTGCCGGCGGCCGTGAAGGACTACAAGGTCACCACGCAGAACTCCGGTGGTGACGACGCGAAGGACTCCGACGCGGACGCTCAGGGCTGCACGGCGGAAACCACGCTGGGCACCGGAAAGCGGGTGGACCTGACGCTCGACATGGGTCTGGTCTCGCCGCCGAACAAGCTCGGCGACTACGTCTGGCAGGACAACAACAAGAACGGCCTGCAGGACGACGGCGAGCCCGGCGTGCCGAACGTGCCGGTCAAGTTGTCCGACGGCAAGACGACCACGACGGGTCCGGACGGCAAGTACTCGTTCGACGACCTGCCGGACGGCAAGTACACGGTGTGCTTCGGCCCGATGCCGGACGCGGTGAAGGACTTCGTGTTCACCACGCCGAACGCCGGTGACGACGCCAAGGACTCCGACGCTGACCCGGACAAGGGCTGCACCCCCGAGGTGGAGCTGGGCGTCGGCAAGCGCGAGAACCTGACGCTCGACGCCGGAATCCACCCGCCGGCCAACGGTGTCGGCGACTACGTGTGGATCGACGCGAACAAGAACGGCCTGCAGGACGAGGGTGAGAAGCCCGTCGAGGGTGTCACCGCCGTGCTGAAGGACGCTCAGGGCAAGGAGCTCGGGACGAAGAAGACTTCGCCGGACGGCAAGTACTACTTCACCGACGGCCTGCCGGACGGCACGTACCAGGTGTGCTTCGACATCAAGAACATGCCTGCCGCGGTGGCGGACTACGTCGTCACCAAGCCGAACGCCGGTGACGACGCCAAGGACTCGGATGTGGACCCGGCGACGGGCTGCACGCTGACCACCACGGTCGGCGTCGGCAAGCGTCGTGACTACACGCTCGACCTGGGTCTGTACGCGCCGCCGAACAAGATCGGCGACCTGGTGTGGTCCGACACGAACCGCAACGGGGTGCAGGATCCCGGCGAGCCGGGCGTTCCGGGTGTGCCGGTCAAGTTGGTGGACAAGGACGGCAAGCCCGTCGGCGAGCCGGTGAAGACCGACAAGGACGGCAAGTACGAGTTCCCGAACATCCCGGACGGCACCTACAAGGTGTGCTTCGAGATGGGTGCTCTGCCGGGTGCCTACGCGGGGTACCTCGCGACCAAGCCGAACGTGGGCGACGACGCGAAGGACTCGGATGTCGATCCCGCCAGCGGCTGCACGCCGCCGGTGACCGTGGGTGTGGGCAAGAGGGAGAACCTGACCCTCGACCTCGGCCTGGTCTCGCCGACCAACCGCGTTGGTGACTTCGTCTGGTACGACAACAACTCCAACGGGGTGCAGGACGCCGGCGAACCCGGTGTGCCGGATCTGCCGGTGTACCTGCAGGACGGTGCAGGCAAGCCGGTGGCGCAGTCCAAGACGGACAAGGACGGCAAGTACCTGTTCACCGATCTGCCGGACGGTGAGTACAAGGTCTGCTTCAACGCCGATCCGTTGACCGGTCTGGTGGCAGGTCGCCAGCTGACCAAGGCGCACGTCGGTGACGACGCCAAGGACTCGGACGCCGACCCGGCGAACGGGTGCACGCACGTCACCAAGCTGGGCAAGGACAAGCGCGTCGACCTCACGCTCGACGCGGGTCTGCTGCCCAAGCCGGTGGCCGCACCGCCACTGGCGAGCACGGGTGCCGCGGTGTGGGCCCTGCTCGGTTCCGGTCTGGCCCTGCTGCTCGCCGGCGCGTTCGTCACGCTGATGGCGCGTCGCCGCAGGTCCTGATGTGAGTTGGACGGCGAACTGCCCCCGGTCTTCGCCACCGGGGGCAGTTCGCCGTTGCTGGTGGCGCGTCTCGAAACGTTGGCGTGGATTCCCCCGGCAACGTTCCGAAGTGGACGGTCGCCGCGTCGACGAGATGCCGATGACGCAGACCGACGTGCACCACGCCGTGCCGGTGTACGAGG
>NZ_JBEXPJ010000230.1:0-12143 GCF_040611995.1 Lentzea sp. NPDC006480 | reverse complement strand
CCGGTTGACCCCTATCGAATACGAAGCAATCATGACCACGCCAGCCAGTCAGGCTGCGTGACTACAACTGTCACCTACTCGTGCAGCAGACCCGCCGACCCGGTGTCCTGCGTGGCTTCTCGGGTTTGCCTAGATTGAGACGTCGACGGCGATCACCTCATCGGCTGCCATCGATCACAGTGAATCAAGCCGATGAAGAATTGCGGAGCTCGTCAGGACGAGCTCCCGATCTTCTCGCTCGCGCGTTCCAAGTGAACGTGTGCGCGCATCAACTCGCCGGGATTGGTTTGGGCGGCCAACAGAGAAAGCTCACCGCACAACACCGTCGCTGCCGCGAGCACGGCGAGCCTGCGGGCGTTGTCTCCCGGTTCCCGCTGCTCGCGGCACCCCAGGCGAGCAAGATTCGTCTCCACGAACGGCAGGTTCTTGCCATTGCCGACGGTTCCCACGATCAGGTTCGGGATGGTGCAGGAGAAATAGAGGTCGCCGTCGCGATCCTCGGCCACCGTGACGCCCTGCGAACCCTCCACGATGTTGGCGGCATCTTGTCCAGTCGCCAAGTAGAACGCCAGCAGCATGTTCGCATAGTGCGCGTTCGCGGAACGAATCCCGCCTGCGAGCAGCGTGCCGATCAGGTTCTTGCGTACGTTCAGCTGAGCGATCTTGGCCGCGGTGGTCTTCAGCTGGTCGCACACGAGCACGTGCGGCACCGTCAGTTCAGTCACCACGTTCTTGCCACGACCGAGGATACCGTTGATCGCCGTGGCCTTCTTGTCAGTGCAGTAGTTAGCCGAGATCGACCCGTAGCGGACGCCAGGCAGCGACTCCAGCAGCAACGAGAGCAGTCGGTCAGCCGCAAGCGTCGCCATGTTGTGCCCCGAGGCGTCACCCGTCGTGAACTCGAACCGCAGGAACAGCAGGTTAGCCGTGATCTCGTGACGGATCGCGACAAGGTCGGCAAATCGGCTGCACGCGCGCACCACGTCGCGCAGCTCGGTGAACCGCGTGTCGATCAATTGCGCGGCGGCGTGCGCCGTACTCGCATTGTCCGCTTCCACCAGCACCGATCGAGTCATGCGCTCGTCGACCAATGTAGCGACGATCCCTTCCGGGACCATCATCGAAATGCGTGCGCCACGTCGCACCGACGGCCACAACGGCGACTCGTAGGTGGCGAGCGGCACCTCGGTTTCGGTCTGGGCGATGTTACCTGTGACGCGCAGCGGTCCTACCCATCTCATCGGGACGCCGGCAGTCAGGTCTCCGTCGGCCATGGCGGCTCTCCTTTCCGACGGCACGGCTCACGGCACGGTGGGAAACGGGCGCGCGAACCGGGTGACATCGATGCCGCGATCGCGGCAGTATTCGCGCAGATCGCCGAGAATCCTGACCTCGCACCGGAAGAGATCGGCTGGCGTGTGGGCACCGAGCACGGACATGAGCGACTTGAGCTGGTCGAGCCACGTCGTGATCTGCGCGATCAGTCTGTCCGGCCCGCTGTCGTGCGCCGAGCGCAGAAACGTTCCGGAAACGCCGACCGCGCTCGCACCGAGCGCCAGCCCACGCACGACGTCCAGCGGATGCCGGACACCACCAGAGGCGAATAGCGGTAATCCGACATCGCAGGCGTCCAGGAGGCAAGCTGGGGTCGACTGGCCCCAACCCTCGAGGAAGGCGAAGTCGTCGCCGACGCGCCTGCGGTTCTCGATCCTGGCGAAGGTCGTTCCACCCCTGCCCGCGACATCCGCGACTGTGACGCCAAGCTTGCGCAGGTGCAGCACGGTTGCCCGGCTGAGGCCGAAGCCGGCCTCCTTGACGAAAACAGGAACGCCGACCTTCTCCACGATCTCCTCGATCCTCGGCCCCCAGTCTCCGAAGGATCGATCGCCTTCTGGTATCACGATTTCCTGAACGCTGTTCAGGTGGATCTGCAACGCGTCGGCCTCCAACAAACCGACCGCCTGCCGCGCCTGGTCGACGGTCGCCGTCGCGTTGACGTTGGCCATCACGAAGCCGTCTCTGTTCTCGTGACGCAGTACGCGGAACGTGTCAGCGACCGACTGGTCTTTGAAGTAGACGCTCATGGACCCACTCGCCAACGGCACGCCGGTCTCTCGCGCGGCGATCGCCAAGTTTCGGTTGATCTCTCTGGTGACCGCGCTCCCCCCGGTCATCGCGTTCATGTAGAGCGGGACGCGCCAGTCGAATCCGGCGAACTGGACGGCGAGCGAGACGTCGGCTCGGTCGATGCCGGCCAATGCGTGGTGAACGAAGGTCACGTCGTCGAACTCGGTCCGGCCTCCCGGCCGATGGTGTTCGCTGGCGAGCCAGACGTGGTCGTTCTTGCGGTCAGCGGTCACGGGCGCACGTCCTTTCTGACTGGTATGTACGAAAGGGCAACGGAACAATCCCCGCCTCGAGCCACCGGTCCCGCATGTGGCTGAGCGCACCTTGATGAGGCTCGAGGAAAGCGATCCCGCAATCCCCGCCGCCCGCACCCGAGGGCTTGGCCGCGCCACCTACCGACTCGGCGGCGTCGCACATCGCGGTCAGCCCACCGGTGAAGAGGCCAAGACCACCCTGGCTGTCAGCATTGGCCAGCAGCCGCCGAGCCCTACGGATCTCTCCAAGCAGCGCGCTGTCCTCGCCGTCGCCGAGTGCGGCCGCGGCAGTCGTGACGCAGTCGGTGCTTTGGCTGACGAACTCGCAGTGGTCAGCGCTGCCATGCCAGTCGTGTGCGACCCCGGCCGACACGTGGTCCGATGTTGACGACGGAGTCCCAGTCCAGCCGATGACGATGACGAGGTCGCGAGGTGACGGCACCCGGTACACGTCGAAACCCGGCCAGGGCGCTTGTAGCGCCTCCCTGACACCCTTTGCTCGGGCGAACTCGACGACAGCGGTGCGATCTGGTGCCTGATAGACGATCCAACCACCGTAAGTGCTCGCAGCCAGGTCTCCACCGGACGATCGGACGTCGAGCCGTGCGGAGGCGAGCATGGCCAGGCGGAACCGCTCCTCGATGCAGAGCGACACTCCACAGTGTGCGAGCAAAGCGTCGATCGTCGCCACCATTACCGCGCCACTGGAACCGAGGCCGTATTTGACGCCGTAGTCGTGCAGTCCACTTTGGATGCAGAGCTCGACGCGAGGAGCAGGAAGATCCCACTCCGCCAGGAGTTCGGTGACGACCTGAACCGCGGCCACGACCGGTCCCGCATTCGCGGGCAATCCACTCGCCCTACGCGACAGCCGCGCCGGCCGATCCGTCAGGTCCGAGTGGATCACCAGGTCCTCGTCGGCTGCGGTGACGCTCACGGTGACCCCGCGATTGACCGTGGCAAGCAACGCGGGCACGCCAGGCTCCAGCACGGCGTACTCGCCCAAGACGAAAAGCTTCCCCGGCGCGTACCGGACACTCGTCCTGTTCATCTGCCGTCCACCACCCCGGCATCGGGACCCGCGCCTGCCACCGTGGTCACGCAACCGGACGCTGCCCGCACTGCCGCGGCGACGGTACTGGAATGCGCGCGGTGGCAGAGAATCTTGACATTTGGGCCTGCGTCAATGGTCGCGTATGCAGAAACACCAGCCCGGCGCAGATCGAGTACGCAGTCGAGTACAGCGATCGTCGCAGGCTTCAGGTACCGCACCGCTGGCCGTGCGGCGAACATCGTGGCGTGCATGCCCAGCGCGTTGCGTTCGGCGATCTCCCCAACGGCGTCGAGATCCCCGAGCTTCAATGCGGCGTGCATGTCCTTCAGGTCTGTCACCGACGACTCCACCCACGGCCAGAAGAGAGGCGAGGTCTCGACCGTGTGCCGCATGGCGTCGCTGCTGGTCATTTCCTTGTGATCGAAGCTGATCAGCGCGACGACCATCACCAGGTCGAATCTCTTGGTGTGCACCGGTTCCGCGTACGAACTGTCGTCGTCGTGCCCCGCGTGCCAGACCACGAAACCGCCGAAAACAGACCGCGCCGCCGATCCGGAACCGCGCCGCGCCAACCGGGACAACGCCCTTTTGTCCAATTCCATCCCAGCCGCCGCCGAGGCCGCCAGAGCCAAGGCGGCGAATCCGCTGGACGACGATGCCAGGCCTGCACCGGTCGGCACCGTGTTGACGCTCTCTACCACTGCCGCATTGGTCCGCCCGGACTTGAGTCGCACGAGGTCGAGAAAGTCGGTGACGCGCCGTCGCTGCTCCCCTATCACGGGCTGGCCGTCCAGCGTGATTCGATCCTCCATCGCGCCGGCACGGAACCGGACCGAGGTCGTGGTCCAGAAGGCGTCGAGGGTCAGCGACAAGCTGCTGGTCCACGGCAGGACGAGTTTGGGATCCCGCTTGCCCCAGTACTTGACGAGAGCGACGTTGATGTGGGCCACGGCGGTCGCGGAAGTCTCAGCAGTCATGACGCCATCGCCCGACCGGTACACACCAGATCCGGACCGCCCCTGTCGCCCGCAGCGCCCTGCCGACTTCCTCGGCTCGTTGCGGGTCACCGGCCAACGCGATGAGACAGCCTCCAAGCCCTCCCCCGCTGATCTTGGCTCCGAGTGCACCCGCCTCCCTGGCCGCCTCAGTCATCACATCGATCAACGACGTGCTCAAACCGAGATCGCGCAGCACGGCATGGCATTCGGTCAAAGCACTGCCCAGACCGTCCGCGTCACCGGCAGCGAAATCCTTGGCGGCGGAACGGACCAGTCCAGAAACCTTGGACACGAACCTCTCGCGGGCTCCTGTTTCTCGCTCGAAGATCGAACGCACCAGTGCGACAGCGTTCCTCGTCCGGCTTGCCACACCGCTGTCGGCGAGCACGAAGACCCCGTCGATGCCGCAATGCAGCTCTCCAGCGGTGCCGTTCTCGAACAACAGCGGCAAACGCGCGCCCGTCGTGAGCGCGTCCACACCGCTGGCCCGCCCGTGCGCGATGTTCTCGGCGATCTGCACCAAGTCGAACACCTGCCGCTGGTCGAGATCGTGATCCAGCAGATCCGCGAGGGCGAGCACCAGTGCCCGCGCGCTGGCGGCGCTGGAGCCCAATCCTCTGCCGATGGGGATGTCACCACGCAGTACCACCTCGAGCCGCTGGTCGTCGCGGATCATCGTCCGCACGACCTGCCGGAGACCGCCGACGGCGTAGATCGGAGTTCGTCCACTTGAACCCGCCAACAGGAAAGTCGTGGCACCGTTGTCCGCCAATCGCTCGACGCGGGCGCTCACCGTCAGTGCGGGAACCGGCATTGCGAGGGCCGGGCTGCCATAGAGGACGGCGTGCTCACCGAGCAAAATGGCTTTCGCGTGCGCACGGCCGACTCCTGTCGAGCCTCGCAGCTGTCCGGTTCGGGTCGCCAGTCTCATCAACTCACTCGCTTCGCTGACAAGCGCACCAGATCCGCGAGGACTTCAGCGGCGTCCGGGCGAAGGTTTGCGCCGCGCAGGCAACTGATCGCCAACTCGCAGCAGCGGCTGGCCTCCGCTTGTGCCCACTCCACGCCGCCGGCCTGCTCGATCAGCACGAGCGCGTGGTCCACATCGGCCTGTTCCCACCTCGAATCCTTGCGGTACAACGTGATCAGTTCATGCGCGGCGTCGGTCTCGCTGTTCAGTGCGAACACAACGGGCAAACTCTTCTTGCGCGACCAGAGGTCGTTGTTCGCAGGCTTGCCGGTGCTGCTCGGGTCGCCGCTGAGGCCCATCAGGTCGTCCGCCAACTGGAACGCCAGCCCGAGATGGGTGCCGAACGCATGAAGCGCTTCAACCTGCTGCGTGGTACCGCCACCGAACAGTCCACCTAGTCGGCACGAAACGGCCATCAGCGAGGACGTCTTGCGGCTGGCCATGTGCAGGCACTCTTCGAGCCCCACAGATTCTGTGCGCTCGAACGCGAGGTCCTGAAACTGGCCCTCGACCAGCTTTTGCACAGCGTCGTTCAGCATCTCGACCGCGGCGGGGGTGATCGAAGACGATGAGTCGGACGTCAAGATCTGGTTGGCCAACGCCAGCAAAGCATCACCCGCGAGGATCGCGATCGGGAACCCGAACGCCTTCCACACCGTCTCGCGGTGGTGGCGCATGGCGTCGCCGTCCATCGCGTCGTCGTGTACCAGTGAGAAGTTGTGTACAAGTTCGATGGCCCCGGCCGCCCGCAGCACTGAAGCACGCAGTTTCCACGGATCGCCGCCACGTGCGACCGCTTTGGCCGCGAAAATCACCAGGGCCGGCCGGATCATCTTTCCGGACGAGCGTCCTACCACTACTGACGCGCCACGTTGGTCGCACCAGCCGAAGTGGTAGCCGGCAACCGCGCGCACCTGCTCCGGCAGACTGTCGACGGCACTGCGCAACACAGGTTGGACGCGAGCCCGGACGTCGTCTAGCGCGACCGAGACCTTGCTTTCACGCACCAGCGAGTTGTTCACACGCAACCTCACAAAGCAAGAGCAGCACAGGAAAGTGCGGGCGCGCCCGCAGCGAAACGCCTGCGCATGAGAGCCTGCCGGCGTGGGGCTGGCATGATCCACGAACGGAGCTCAACATCTGAACAGACCGCCACAATGACTCCTGAGGCGATCATCTCAGCACGCCAACCTGAGCACCGCAATTATGGCGATCGGGTTACACCCGTGGCCGGAACGCGATTGTCGAGGCGGTTGGGCACCTTTCGTTGATCGAGACGAAGGAAACCTGACCTTCTGCGACGCAGGCGCGATCAAGAACAGTCGGCCAGGGTTCACGCAAGCACCGCATCCATTTAGCCGTGCTTCCAGGCACAATCGTCGATCCACCGCACCCGGCAACATCGACCAGCTGCCCTGCAGGCGGATATTATTTGATGTCAAATCACATCATTTGCCTCGGAACGAGAGCGACGATCAAACCGGAAGGGCGATGGTAAGCAGTTGCGAAACAGTGCCCTTTTCCTCCACGTCCAGCTTCCCTTTCGCCCATCCAACCTTCGCCGACTCGTAGAGAGATCGAAGCCGACAGGGACCTGAGGTCTCTTTCAGTTCTGACCTGCATGATTTGAGAACGCAGCAGATCGCCGCACAGCAGTATTTGCTTGTGCAGCAAGGAAAGCTCGCGCCCGAACGCCTGCAACCTGATCATCTTGATGCGGTTGGCGTGCGAGATCAACTCGTAGGCACGCGCTACCACGGTCCAGGCGAACCGGTACGCGTAAGGCGCGATAGTGACGGTTCGTTGCCGGGGCGGAGGCGCGCCTGCTCATCGGCAGACGAGTCGAGGCGGAGGAGGATTCAGTAGATGGTCGATCTGGCATGGCCTGGGGAGCCGCCGGAGCAGTTCGACCCGACCGCAGAGCGCAGTCTCGGCCACAACTTACGGGCGTACTCCTACATAGGCCTGATCCCTGTGCCCAACGGCTGGACCGTCACTTGGACTGTCGAACCTGCGGCAGGCCGATGTCCGTTCGGGCATCATTACCTGCCCGATGGACCGAGCGACGGATGTCGAGTTGCAGGGTCCGGCGGTGCGATTGAGGCTTTGTGCCGTGAGCAGGAAGGTGATCGAACACACGGGTGTCCCCGGAGCGAGGTCAGTGCCTGCAGCTGAGCTCGGGCCGGTCGTCGTCGCGGTGAATCCGACAGTCTGGGGGCTTCGTGCCTTCGAGTGGGCCGCGAGGCGTGCGCGCGACATCGGTACCGAGCTGCAGGTGTTCGAAGTCGACGGCTTGCCAGACTTGCCAGGACATCCCGTCGTCGGTGAGGTGATGGCGTTGCTGCCAGGTCTGATCGTCCATTTCAGACAGACCGGTGAGAGCCTGACCTCCGACCTGCTCACCGCTGCTGCTTCGGCCAGATGCATCGTGCTGGGGGCTGGTGCGATGGAGCGCGCTGCCCACGTCCTGCCGGTGGTGGCGGGCGCCGGGTGTGACGCTGTGATCGTGCGAGGGCTGCCAAGTGCGGTGCGCGGCGAACACGGGGTTGTGGCCGCCGCGGTTGGCGGCCCAGCTGACCAGCGGGTGATAGACCGTGCCGCCATGGAGTGTCGCCGGCGGGGCGCTCGGCTGGAAGTGCTGCACGCGCAGTCGGCATTCTGCGGCGACCATATGCTGGACGACCTGAATGCGCCTGGCGTGGAAATGGTGTTTGCGTGCCACCGAGGCCTGCCGCACGAACTGCTCGCGCTGACCGAAGCGGATCTACTGGTGGTCGGACGAGGCAGGCCTGGTCATGTCGGTTCCGCTACAAAAGCAGCGATTTACCATTCGAGGGGCCCTGTTCTTATCGTTACCTAACCACACGACCCTGCGGACCCATTGAACCGTGCTCGACTCGTTTACTTCCGGCCAATTGTCCTCGGCCAAAGTAGCCTGACCGACGTTCGCAATGCATTCCGCATTCGAAAACTGCATGGATCTCGTCAGGACATGTGCGTGAGGGATCCAGGACGGCGCTCGGGCTGTCGCCGCCCCGCTGAGCGCAACGCCGTCGCAGGCCTCGATAGGGAGGGTAAGCATAGGCCGATGAATGCCTTAACAAGGTTTGCGATTAAAATCGGCAGCATTTTCGCCGGATTTCCGCGCCACTCAAAATCATGGTACGGCCATCCAGGAACGGCTCTGTCCACGACGTCCTGCGCCACATCACGACGCGCTTCCTGGCGGTGCGCCTTCACCTGGCCACAGAGCCTCGCGGACCGCAGAATCGATGCAGTGGGCGCCAATCTCCAGATCATCAGGTACGGCAGAGCACGCAACGTCTGCGTGTTCGAAGCGTACATAAGCGCCAGTTCAGTCGTTGGCGACGCCGGTGATCGATGCGCCGGTTACGACGGCCCGCTGCCCAGTCATCCAGACCGCGTTCAGTAAGATTCCGTGCAGATCGCCCCGATGAATCGAAAACTGCGGAACCAGGTGTCCGGCCACGACGCCTCGCTCCAGATGAGGTCGCCATCACAGTTGTAGTAGCGCAGCTCACTAGCGTGGATCGCGCGAGCAGTCAGTTGATCGAACATATCCAGATCATTCAGCACGCTGACCGCGTTAGGCTGGATGTTCAGCCCTACAGCAAGCATTCAATGCGTTGCTGTGCCTGAAAAACGAAAATGCCCCTACGTCTCCAGCGGTGCAGACTCAACGCCGTCGCAAGGCCTCAGATGCCGCAGCCGGCGATCCGTGTCCCCGCCATCAACCCACGTCCTCCAGGCCCGTGGTGACCGATCGTCGTGGCGACGTCAAGACGGCCCTGGTCGCATCGGTGATCGCTTCGAGCATCGCCACGCTGCCACCACCGCCGCCGAGTTCGTAGAGACCGGCGTCGGTCGCGTACGCCTTCTTCGCGATCGTTAGATGTTTGCACCGGGCCACCACGAGTGATCGCATCGTGCGGCACAGCGCCTCCGCACTCACGTACATCCCATAGAGAGTTGTCCCCCGGCACGCCGTTCGAGCTCTGCGGTTACCTGAGCGACAAGAGATCGAGTCAGCCGCCACTTCCCTGGAGCTCTCCACAGAACCGGCCAAGGCGACGAGTTCACTGACGGCCAGCGCCGGCGGAGTCGAGTTCGGCACGTAGGTCGACGGCGTCGCTGAACCGCGGCAAGCTGATCCACACTGCGGTCATGAGCAACCGCTCCATAGGTCGGCTTGCGTACATCCACTCCAGGCGGCTTGTCCGATTCCCTGATGTAGTGGTGGATGGTGTCGCATGGAATCAACCAGCTGCGCTCAGCGAGCAACCGCACTCCTTCGAGAGCAGGAATCTCGATAAAGGTTATCGGCCCAACCAGCATACTCAGGTCGCGCATTGTGCAAGAGTCTCAGCAACGGACATCAGCCCGATACCCGCCAATGACAGAAGGATCACCGAGTTAACTCAAGCAGCGCTCGTACGTCGCCAACGGCGTTGACCTGCCACACGCCTGAAAACGCCTACCCAAAGCGAATCGGATCCAAATTTGCGAACGTGCTCATCCGAAAATCAATAACATCGACTGGGTCAGCGGATTGCGAGTTAAGCGGAAGCATTGCTAGTTCACCGCAAACAAGCATGTGACGATACCTGCAGTGAGAGCGAAGACTGCCGCCGGGACTGCCTTGACTGCAGAGTCCGTAACCTTCAGGTGAAATGCCATGGTACCGAACATCAATGCGGTCAATCCAGTGGCTGCGACGACGCCGAGCAGCGGCTGTTGCGCGAGTCGCGCAGTACACACGATCAACCCGCCAGCAAACTCGGCCGCGCCGATGAGTCGGTAAATTCCGCAATGGAAGCCGAAGTGTTCAGCGTCCGTCCGCATCGCGGCGACTCCCGCGAGCTTCGCCGAACCTCCGGCCACGAATAACAGGCTGGCCGCCAGAATAAAGGCAGAGAGACCCAACACAATCTCCATTTCCGAATGGATCGATCCTGTACGCTTCACCTTTGATCCAAGCCAAGGTGCGACGAAGCTGTCAACTGCCACCGGATCGCAATGATCAATCTAGCCGAATTTAGCGCCCCTAAAGCTCCCAGTGAATGTAAATTTTTGACGAGTAGACATCCATCTTTGTTTCCTCTGTTCCGGTTCCTATCAGATCACGGCATACTCGCCGACATTGTGCTGAACGACCTCGCCTGGCGGCTTCGCCACCACTCGTTCGCTCCACGGTGCTTGTTCCAGGTGATCCGCTGTGTGCACGCCTTGGTTCACCCCCGCGACAGCTACCGCCGACTGTTCGTCAGGTGCTCCACAGCTAACCTGATTGGCTCACCCCATGTTCGGCTCGGCCAGACCAACGTGGGCGATGCGTACAACGCACTGCAGGCTCCAGCGCGTAGCAGCGTGGGTGTTACCCGGACGAGATCGAGGTTCGCGGAACCTGCCGGACGGAACCTGCGAGGCAGGGCCTTCACGCCATCACTGTATTGGACGCTGTGGTTGTAGCGAAGGAAGGACGTTCGAAGAAAGGCGTTGGGCAGACGACGGCGCGTGACAACTACCAGAGGGGCGTGAGCCCTTACGGCGTCTACGACCTGCGCGGAACGTCTGGGAGTGGTGTTCGACGGAGACCAAGCCTGGTCGCCACGAACTAAAGGGCGCTGCCTGGACGAGTCCGTACAACCGGGCTACACCCTCGTCCTTCAACGACGCGAACGGATCAATGAAAGACGATGACACGGGCTTCCGGTGCGTGGTCGCTGCGGACGTGATGGACGAGCTGCTCCGAGGACGTGATTGCCCGCGCAGTTCTGACCCCACTGTCGCTCCACGAGGACCCGGTAACGGGAACGCACACAGCACCGCTGATGGTGCTCTCCGAATAGGGTCTGCCACTGCTGTGGTGATCAGCGTCGTGGGGGTGGATCAGACGTGGCAGAGGATCTTCCTGCGGAGCAGGTCGAACCTCGCCCGCCCGTACATGCCTCGCTTGATTGACTTCAGGCGTGACACGACGCCTTAGACCGGACCGGAGCTGTGGTGCGTCGTGAGTCCGTTGACGACCGTGGTCAGGTGTGAGCGCAGCGGTGAACGAGTGCAGTTACGGCAGATCATCGGCTTACACGGCGATGATCTAGTCCTCGAGGCGGTCATCGCGCCGTCCGGCCTACATCCTCTCGAATGACGCGAGGATGTAGGCCGGCCTCTCCAGGGCCAGCATCGGGCCAAGGTCACTTTTAGGGCCCGGTCCCAGCACAGCCGGTCTCGCGATGGCATCGAAGCTGACAGGGCCGCCCACGCCTGCAGTCGCGCGGTGAAACGTTCTGCAACTGGTCGCGGTTCGTCCGCGTGAGCACCCGTATCGAGAACGCAAACTCGTCGAGCCAGGCGCTGACACGCACACGATTTAGGGAACAGACCCGCTGGGGGGGTTGGGGGTGGATGGGCATGGTGTTGGGGGTGGATGGGCATGGTGGGTTGTGTTTGGTGGTCATGTTGTCATAGGGCGGGTGATGGTGGAGATGTTTGGGTGGGAGTTCGGAATCTGGTCGGGAGGGTGTGGTGATCAGGTGTTGTCGGGGGATGTTATGGAGTGTTTGGCGGGTGGTGGCTGGGTGCGTGGCGTGAGGGTGTCAGTGTGTTCGGTGTTCGTTTGGGCAACGATGTGAGTGTAGTGATTCGATGAGCGGTGTGAGGATCCGGTGTGAGGCGTTGTGTCTTGCGCGGGTTTTTGCCGTGTGGGCAGGGCTGTGATA